>JAAHGR010000127.1 GCA_010672425.1 Symploca sp. SIO2E6 | reverse complement strand
ATGGGGAATATGATCTCAACCGTGTCTACTGGTGGGAGAAGCGGTGGCGTGAGGGTGTCCGCAATCCCCAACAACCCAAGCAAGTGGTTTTTGATTCGAGAATGAAGGCAACAAACAACCAACAACCAACAACCAACAACCAACAACCAACAACAAACAACCAACAGACTTATGATCTGATTTATATTGGTGGTGCTTTGGGAGTACTGCAAGCAGCGATAATGGCCAGGTTAGGTTACCGGGTATTACTGATTGAGCGGTTACCCTTTGGACACATGAACCGGGAGTGGAATATTTCCAGGGATGAGTTCCAAAGTTTGATTGATTTGGGGTTATTTACCCCGGATGAGTTTGAAAGCATCATTGCTCAGGAATATATTGATGGGTTCAATAAATTCTTTGATGGTAATAATCCTCCTCACCTCAAAGCAGCTATTTTACACACACCCACCGTACTTAATATTGCCTTGGATTCTGAGAAACTACTACAACTTTGCGGTGACAAGCTCAAGAGTGCTGGCGGAGACATCTGGGATGAGACGGAGTTTATCAAAGTAGATGTTGAACCGGAGCAAGTATTGGTTAGTTTGCAGCACCTGCCAACCCAATCCCACCGACAAGTGAGTGGACGTCTGTTGGTAGATGCGATGGGTAGTGCTTCACCCATTGCCCTGCAACTTAATGGAATTCGAGCTTTTGATAGTGTTTGTCCGACAGTGGGAGCCGTGATTGCTGAGGGATTCGAGCCTGGGGTTTGGGATAGCCATTATGGGGATGTGCTCAATAGCCACGGAGACATTTCCCGGGGAAGGCAGCTGATTTGGGAGTTGTTCCCTGGTGCTGGTGGGGAATTGACTATCTATTTATTCCATTACCACGAGGTAAATTCTCAGAATCCCGGCTCTTTATTAGAAATGTATGAAGATTTCTTTACAATTTTGCCGGAGTACCGCCGCTGTGATACAGAAAAGCTGGTGTGGAAAAAACCGACCTTTGGTTATATTCCAGGACATTTTAGCGTCGGAAGTAGCGATCGCACGGTAGCATTTGATCGACTAATTGCTATGGGGGATGCGGCTTCACTCCAGTCTCCTCTAGTTTTCACCGGCTTTGGCTCCTTTGTCCGTAACCTCCGTCGCTTAATTGATTTGTTGGATACAGCCTTGCAGCATAACCTACTCCAGGCTAAGGATTTAAACCAAATTCGCGCCTATCAAAGCAATGTTTCTGTTACCTGGCTATTTTCCAAGGGTATGATGGTACCTACTGGTCGTCATCTGCCACCTCAACGGGTCAATGCGATGCTCAATACCTTTTTTGGGTTGTTAGCAGGTGAACCACCTGTAGTAGCAGACACCTTTATTAAAGACCGCACTGACTGGCTAACTTTCAACATATTAGCTCTGAAAGCAGCTAGGCAGAATCCGGCTCTGATACCCTGGATTTGGGAAATGGCTGGTGCTAAAGATTTCTTACGTTGGTTGGGCAGTTACTTGGTTTTCACGGTTCATGCCTTAATCAGTTGGTTATTCAAAGGTTGGTTCCCTAGTTTAGTCAGAAATATGCAGCCTTGGGTTGAACAGCACTATCCTGCTCTCTGGTTATGGCTGTTGGTTCAAAGCTATGCTCTGACTGCTGGAATGGGGCGTCCGGAGAAAGTTTAGGTGTTAGGTGTTATATCATGTTCGGTAGATTACTTACACTTTGGTGGCAATAAGGCTCCGAGGCAGGAGGCTCCGAGGCAGGAGGGAAGAAAGAAGATTGCAAGGTTGGAGGGAATTATAACTGTTTATCCTTTCCTTGATATTAGGTGTTAAGACCTAATATCAAATCCGGTAGAATAGTTACACTTTGGTGGAAACAAGGCTCCGAGGCAGATGGCAGATGGCAGAAGGGAAGGAAGAAGGTTGCAAGGTAGAAGGATACGATAAGTGTTTAGCCGGATTTGATATAACACCTAACTTAAAATTGCTGTAAAAAGCGCAAATCACTACTGTACAACCGGCGGATATCATCAATCTGATGCAATACCATCGCAAAACGTTCCACCCCAAAACCAGCGGCGAAACCAGTATAAATCTCAGGATCGTAACCTACAGCCTTCAAAACATTGGGGTCAACCATACCACAGCCAAGTCCTTCTAACCATTTACCTTTCCACTGCACATCTACTTCCGCAGAAGGTTCTGTGAAGGGGAAATAACTGGTGCGGAAGCGTACAGGTAATTCCTCACCAAACAATTCGGCAAAAAATACTTTGATTGTGCCTTTAAGATCAGTAAAAGTGATCCCTTCATCTACCGCCAAAATTTCGATCTGATTAAAGACTGCCGCATGGGTAGCATCTACTGTGTCCCTACGGTAGCAACGACCCGGTGCGATAATCCGAACCGGCGGTTCATTTTCTTCCATGTAACGAATTTGCACATTGGAAGTATGGGTGCGCAATAAATTCCCATCCGGAAGATACATTGTATCCTGCATATCACGGGCTGGATGGTCTGGCAAAAAATTCAGTGCCTCGAAGTTATAATAATCCGTTTCCATCTCCGGACCAGTGGCCACAGTGTAGCCTAGACCAGTAAAGATATCCAAAATTCGGTCAATAGTACTGTTAATCGGATGAATTTTTCCTTGGGGTCGATAAATCCCCGGCATCGTTACATCAAGGGTCTCCGCTGCCAATTGCGCCTGAATTTGAGCAGCCTGTAACTCTTGGCGCTTGCTTTCTAAGTTCCCCTGTAAAGCTTCTTTGACTTCATTCGCCAAAGCACCAATACGAGGACGCTCTTCCGGGGAAAGCTTACCCATACCCCGCAATACCTGAGACAGCTGTCCCTTCTTGCCCAGATAGCTGACGCGCAATTGTTCTAATTGTTCTAGGGTATCAACAGAAGCGATCGCTTGGGTTGCTTCTTCTTGGAGTGCGGCTAGTTTGCTCTCAAGGTCATTGCCAGAGTTGCTCATACTAGGTAGGTGGAAAGTATTACCAAATTGACATTATTTTAGTTTACCGATTTCTGGGACAGGCTTCGGTGTCTGTCTCAATCTCAATCCTTGTTATAGCAGTTGCCAAGGCGATTAGGACAACGCCAAATGCAGTAAGCCTTTACCTGTCAATCTTTTCCCTTCTGCCTTGGAGCCCTCTGCTCAGGTTCCACCAATAATCCGACTGAGCAGTGAAGTGCCAGAACGAGGACTGCAATTCTTAGCAAATTATTATAATTACTGTAACAATACCATAAATTTAGCGCCCAAACAACTAGGAAAGTTATTACTTTGCCTTAAGCATTAGAGAAAAATAATAATGACCAGAGTAATTGTAGGATTATGTTTGATTGTGGTCTTATGGCTGGTAAGTGGTGAGGCACAAGCAGGAAAGTTAGCTAATCGTTTGGCAGAGTTTCCCCATTGGGAGAGTAAACCAGCAGTTGCCTCGGCTAAAGGGGATTTGGTGTATCCCGATTGGATGGAAGGCACTTGGCAGGTAACTAGTACCTTGGTTGAGCAATTCGCACCCCTAGCGCCAGCAATAGTGACCCCAGGGTTTGCCAGTAATCGCTCTCATCTCAATCAACCGATTAGTTTCTTCGTGCGATTTCACAACCAGCAACCATCCCTATCGGTTATTAGTAGTCGGTTTTTGCCCTTTGCAGGCAAGGATATCCCAAAAAACACTTCAGGAGTAGTTGCCGATCGCGAATTTAACGGTTTGAATATTAGTAGGGCATATTTAGGCGATCGCACAATTGTCTCTGTTAAGGTCGATCCTGATAATCCCAATCGCCAAGTTACATCTCTACGCAATGGGAGTCAACTCCTCTCAATTGTAACTGGTCGAGCTTCCGAAACACCCAATTCTGAACAGTTTATTGCTACAGAAATTGCCCAGCAAATATTTCGCGGCTCATCCCAACCTTATTTCAATCAAGTGGAAACTACCACCAGCTATCGGTTACTAACATCAAGTTCGGTAGAATACTTAAACTTTGGTGGTAATAAGGCAGAAGGCAGGAGGCAGAAGGCAGAAGGGAAGAAAGAAGGTTGCAAGGTATCCGGGAATTATAACTGTTTATCCGAACTTGATATAGCCTCTCCTAGTTTAGCAATCGAGGCTGAGCAAATAACAGCAGTTTACCTTTCTCCTCAAGACCCCAAGTATTTTCAAGCTGTGGAGAAACCGGTAGCTCTTTATCGTTATCGATTAGAGCTTTTTAGCTACTAGCTATCAGCTGATATCACTTTACTTGGGTTTTGGAGTAATGAGTAATGAGTAATGAGTAATGAGTAATGAGTTAAGAATTCATTTGCAGCAAGTCTTACCTAACACCTAACACCTAAACTATTCTGGTTGCTGACCCGAAACTACAGGCGCAGTCCGATTTAACTTTAACTTGGGGTGATCCCCTTCCACCTGCTGTAAATTCCACTCATTGCGGAACAAGAGCACTGGACGCCCCCAGTTATCTTTAACTGTTACAGTATTAAATAGACGTCCTGCCTCTTTTAAAGCCTCCCAGCCACCGGCTACCCAACGAGCCACAGAGTAAGGTAACATCTCTACCCTGGTTTCTACCCCATACTCATTCTTGAGGCGGAATTGCACTACCTCGAATTGCAGCTGTCCCACCGCTGCCAGAATGGGGTCACGCTTGGACTCATCAGCTGAGTACATGATTTGTACGGCTCCTTCTTCCCGCAACTCCTTAACTCCCTTTTGGAATTGCTTGAATTTGGAAGGATTGGGATTTTTCAGATAGGCAAATAGTTCGGGAGAAAAACAGGGAATTCCTTCGTACTCTAATTTTTTGCCATTGTAGATCGTATCACCGATCGCAAATACTCCAGGATTGTTCAAACCAATCACATCTCCTGGATAGGCAACATCCAGGGATTCCCTGTCTTGAGCAAATAGTTTTTGAGGTCTTGACAAACGGACGGTTTTACCAGTCCGGGCATGACTAACGGTCATGTCTTTTTCAAACTTACCGGTACAGACGCGAACAAAAGCTACTCTGTCTCGATGTTTCGGGTCCATATTGGCTTGCAGTTTGAAGACAAAGCCAGTGAAATCCGAGTAAGTAGGGTCAATTTCTCCCATTGTAGAATTTCTGGCTCCTGGTTTGAGAGCATAGTCGAGAAAGGCATCTAAGAATAGCTGCACCCCAAAGTTAGTCATGGCAGAGCCAAAGAAGATGGGGGTCATCTTACCGGCATGAATCAGGTCTAAATCTAGTTCCGGACCAAGACCTTCGAGGAGTTCTATGTCTTCTTTGAGTTGATAGTAGAGTTCTTGTTCTAAGAGTTGTTCAATCTCAGGGTTACCCAAATCTACGACAGTGGCTTTAGCTTCCTTGGTTCCGTGAGCACTGCGCTCAAACAGGTGAATCTGTTGCTGCCGCCGGTCAAAAACCCCCTTGAAGCGATCGCCTATACCAATTGGCCAGTTAACGGCATAGGTCTGCAAGCCTAATTCCTGTTCAATCTCATCCAATAACTCTAAAGGTTCCCGCCCTGGACGGTCAAGTTTGTTAACAAAAGTAAAGATAGGCAGCGATCGCATCCGACACACTTCAAATAACTTCCTGGTTTGGGGCTCCAAACCTTTGGCAACATCAATCAGCATCACAGCGTTATCCGCTGCTGCGAGAGTGCGATAGGTATCCTCACTGAAGTCTTGGTGTCCAGGAGTATCGAGTAAATTAATCTGACAACTTTGATAGCCAAACTGCAACACCGTTGAAGTAATAGAAATTCCCCGTTGTTGTTCCATAGCCATCCAGTCAGAAGTTGCCTTGCGCTGTGCTCTCCGCGCTTTGACTGAGCCTGCCTCATGAATAGCACCTCCGTAAAGCAGCAGCTTTTCGGTGAGTGTTGTCTTACCAGCGTCAGGGTGAGAAATAATCGCAAAGTTGCGTCGTTGCTCAACCGCAGTTTCTAGTTCTGCCTGAATTTCAGTGGACATTCTTATAGGTGTTAGGTGTTAGGTGTTAGGTGGAACAGTTTGGCAATACTACTCATAGTTTATACTAGACATCTCTCCTTCAGCTTCCCAATACTACTCGAGTTTTGCCCCTATTTCTCCCCACACTCCCCACACTCCCCACACTCCCCACACTCTCTACTTCCCACTTTTGGTAGATTGCCACCCATTATCATGACGGGATTTACCACCTGTCTTTTCTTAGATGGGTGCTAAAGTTGTGATTAAGAGAGTAAAACATTTTGAAGCAATTAGGAGATCTATTTAATGGTAAATGACCAGAATCAATATGGTGAGTATGACCAGGATAAAAGAAAGCTTTTATCATCTCTATCTCATGGGGCAATTTTTATTAGCACTTTGTTGGTATCAGTTTTAATTCCTCTGGGTATTTTGTTAGTATCCGATGACCCAGTAGTGAAAGAAAATGCAAGAGAATCCCTCAATTTCCACCTCAATATTTGGGTTTATGAGGCAATTTTTGGTGCTTTGGCGGTTATTCTCATTGGTTTGCCCTTCCTCGGTCTAGTAGTTCTGGTAAGTTGGGTTATGCCCGTTTTGGCGATTATCAAAGTTTTCGCCGATCCTAACCACTCTTACCGCTACCCGTTTATCTTCCGCCTGCTGTAGATTAATGGGTATTGGTGACCAGAGAAATTTTAGATTTTAGATTTTAGATTGAAGAGCAAAACTGTCACAAGCCCCTAAATTTATTTATGGAATAAATCTTTAATCTTCAATCTTCAATCTTCAATTGTTTGACAAGTTAAGAGGGAGCTAGGGGAGCTGGGGGAGTGTGGAGAGAAAGAGTGAGGGATTACTGAGTCGCATTGTATCTGTAGGTTGGTTGCGATCGCTATTGTTTTTTGCTATTATTGGTAATGATGGAAAAGTTGTGCGCCTATAGATACTCTAAATTTTAAAGTGAACCACACTAAGCTGCTAGGCATCTAAATTTACTAGTTTTGACTGACGCGGTGACGCGGTGACGCGGTGACGCGGGGAGGAATTGAGGGTTTTTGTCTTGTTTTCAGAATATACAATTTAAATGCGTATTAGCTTAGGCGCAGAAAACACAAAGACTTGAATCCCCAATTCCCAATTCCCAATTCCCAATCCCCAATTCCCAATCCCCAATTTAATGAACCAAGATGAATCACTGCTAGATAACCTATACAACGTCTTTGACCCCTTTGAACCCTTACCTGCTGGAGATCCTAACTATGTAAATTGTCGGGAAGTGCGGGGAGATGAGGATATTGTGGATGATGTGGGAAGACGGATGCGGCGTTCCCAGCGGATGACTTATCAGTTGTATACTGGCCATCGCGGAGCGGGGAAATCGACGGAATTGCTGAGGTTGAAGCAATATCTGGAAGAGCAGAAGTTCTATGTGGTGTATTTTGCGGCGGATGAGGAAGATGTGGATGCCGAGGATACCCAATATACAGATATTTTACTGGCTTGTACCCGCCATTTACTCGAAGACCTCAAGGACAGTGCTAATCCGAGTCCTTTACTTAAATGGTTGCAAAGTCGTTGGCAACAGTTGAAGGATTTGGCGCTAACAGAAGTAGCTTTTGAGGGTTTGAATGTGGAAGGTCAAATCTCTCAATTTGCGAAACTAACAGCAAATTTAAGAGCAGTACCTAGTTTGCGGCACAAGATTCGGGAGAAGATCAATCCCCAGACAGTGACGCTGATTAAGGCATTGAACGAGTTTATTGCCGAAGCCAAGAAGCAGTTACCGAATGGCTGTCAGCAACTAGCGGTGATTGCGGATAACTTAGACCGTATTGTACCAGTTATCCAGGACAGTGGCCAGACTAATCACGAAGAGATTTTCTTAGACCGCAGTGAGCAACTCAAAGCCTTAGATTGTCATCTGATCTATACAGTCCCCATTTCCCTAGTGTACTCGAACCGAGCAGCGGATCTTCGGGAAATCTATGGCGACCCTCAGATCTTACCCATGATCATGGTACAAAGGGAGGATGGGGAATTTTACCAACCAGGATTGAGCAAAATTCAAGAAGTAATTGGCAAGCGAGTGCGGCAATTTGCTCCAACTCGTTCCTTAGATAGGGAAATTTTCGATAGTCCCGATACTTTAGAGGGGTTGTCCCTGATGAGTGGGGGACATGTGCGGAATTTGCTGTTATTAACCCAGAATGCCATAGGACGCACTTCAGAATTACCGATTTCTCAGACAGCAGTGCGTCGAGCCATTACGGAAGCCAGGGATACCTATCGCCGCACGGTGGAGAGCCATCAATGGGATCTGTTAGCCCAGGTTTACCGTTCCAAACGGATTGAAAATGATGACCAGTATCGGAATTTGTTGTTTAATCGCTGTCTGTTGGAGTATCGGTATATAGATGAGGAGGGAGAAATGCAGAAGTGGTATGATGTGCATCCACTGATTAGGGGGATTCGGGAATTTAAGGATAGGTGTTAATTAGGTGTTAGGTGTTAGGTGTTAGGTGTTAGATTTGTAGGGGCGGGTTCACCAACCATTTTCACCATTTACCCAAATTTTGATAAACCCGCCCCATATGCTCTCCCCTAATTCAAAGATAGGTGTTAGGTGTTGGATTTGTAGGGGCGGGTTCACCAACCATTTTCACCATTTACCCGAATCTTGATAAACCCGCCCCATATGCTCTCCCCTAATTCAAAGATAGGTAGGTAGGTGTTGGATTTGTAGGGGCGGGTTCACCAACCATTTTCACCATTTACCCGAATCTTGATAAACCCGCCCCATATGCTCTCGCCTAACGTAGGTAATAGGACTGGTGCAGACTCTGGGATACATTTGAGATTAAGTGCCAGTGCTGCCATGGTAGTTCAAACGCGAGCAAGATGCTCGCACTACTGTTAAACACAAACAAGACGCGATCGCACTACGATGTCTATTGCTAACACCAATTAACGAACTGATTAGGTATAGGAATCTAAGCGAAGCGTTGCGTAGGGGGTCCGGGGGAGGCGCTCCGTCCCCCGGTGGTCTGGGGGGCTAGCCCCCCAGTATAACCTCCCATCGAAAGTCCAGAGTCTCTCGGTTAAACTCATTAGCCTAGCTTAAACCCATTAGCCCAAAGTCTCTCGCTTAAAACCATTATGATTAGCCACTTTTAACAAAACGCGATCGCACTACTGACTAGAAAACCAATACACCCCTACGGTCAAATTAAGCAATTCCAATCATACCATCTCCAAGCCAAAGAATACCTGATAACTTTTGGCGCTAAATTTTGACGAGATTACGTCGTTTGAGCCCTTGCGCTCCAAAAATAAAAATGATATAAAGTTGGTATAATGCTTGTTTTATAACTTTTTTTATCAAAAACAGGTGGCTTAATCCCTCCAACCCTAATTATGGCGTGGTAAAAGCAGAAAAATCTTGATGGAAGAGGGATTTAGGAAAAGTGCCTTGATGACTAAAAAATTAGCAGGGCTAAATTGCGACAGTTGACATTATGTTTATTGTCTGCTTCTGGGGACTGTGGAACTAGCATCTTGCCAGTAACGACAATTTGAAAACAGACCCTAGTTTTTAGGTAATCAAGACAGTGAGACGATATCTACTTACTGTGGAACTGGCATCTTGCCAGTTATTGCCACTGGCTGGAAGCCTGTTCCACTTGAGATGAGAGATGAGATTTGGTTATCAGAGTTTGATCATTGAGATTATCTCTACTTACTGTGGAACTGGCATCTTGCCAGTTATTGCCACTGGCTGGAAACCTGTTCCACTTGAGATGAGAGATGAGATTTGGTTATCAGAGTTTGATCATTGAGACTATCTCTACTTACTGTGGAACTGGCATCTTGCCAGTCATTGCCACTGGCTGGAAGCCTGTTCCACTTGAGATGAAAGATGAGATTTGGTTATCAGAGTTTGATCATTGAGATTATCTCTACTTACTGTGGAACTGGCATCTTGCCAGTCATTGCCACTGGCTGGAAGCCTGTTCCACTTGAGATGAGAGATGAGATTTGGCTATCAGAGTTTGATCATTGAGATTATCTCTACTTACTGTGGAACTGGCATCTTGCCAGTTACTGCTGCCACAGGCTGGAAGCCTGTTCCACTTGAGATGAAAGATGAGATTTGGTTATCAGAGTTTGATCATTGAGACTATCTCTACTTACTGTGGAACTGGCATCTTGCCAGTTACTGCCACTGGCTGGAAGCCTGTTCCACTTGAGATGAGAGATGAGATTTGGTTATCAGAGTTTGATCATTGAGATTATCTCTACTTACTGTGGAACTGGCATCTTGCCAGTCATTGCCACTGGCTGGAAGCCTGTTCCACTTGAGATGAAAGATGAGATTTGGTTATCAGAGTTTGATCATTGAGATTATCTCTACTTACTGTGGAACTGGCATCTTGCCAGTTACTGCCACTGGCTGGAAGCCTGTTCCACTTGAGATGAGAGATGAGATTTGGTTATCAGAGTTTGATCATTGAGACTATCTCTACTTACTGTGGAACTGGCATCTTGCCAGTCATTGCCACTGGCTGGAAGCCTGTTCCACTTGAGATGAGAGATGAGATTTGGTTATCAGAGTTTGATCATTGAGACTATCTCTACTTACTGTGGAACTGGCATCTTGCCAGTCATTGCCACTGGCTGGAAGCCTGTTCCACTTGAGATGAGAGATGAGATTTGGCTATCAGAGTTTGATCATTGAGATTATCTCTACTTACTGTGGAACTGGCATCCTGCCAGTCACCACAGGCTGGAAGCCTGTTCCACTTGAGATGAAAGATGAGATTTGGTTATCAAAGGTTTATCATTGAGACGATATCTACTTACTGTGGAACTGGCATCTTGCCAGTTACTGCCACAGGCTAGAAGCCTGTTCCACTGGATTCCAAAACCATGACAACCAATTTAGCATTCTGGGATGAAGACTTACCCCCAGAAACTCCCGAAGAGCAATATCAAACCTTAGTGCGCTCCCTGCGACGGCGTCAAGGCTTTGGCTTGCTCTTTGTCCGTTGCTCTCCGGCAGATGGGGAATTGTTGGTGGAGCAGGTAAAGCAGGATCTGCCTCAGAAAGATATTGAAACTTTGCAGTTAGATCAGCCGATTCAGAATTTATACGATATTGTTGCCGAATTACCTCATCCCGAAAAAATCAATATCCTCTTCATCGAAGGTTTAGAATATTCTCTTTATCAATACGAAGCCGAGAAACTCCAGCAGGGTTGGGAAACTGGGGAGACTTATGCTTATAGTATGAAAGGAGTACCACTAATATTAGGTCACTTAAACCTACATCGAGAGCGGTTTCGAGATGACTTCAATATTTGCTTTGTCTTTCTCTTGCGCTCCTTTGCTCTCAAATATTTCATTCACCGCGCTCCTGATTTTTTTGATTGGCGCTCTGCTGAATTCAAAATTCCCCTAGACCAAAAACGCTGGGAACAAGAATCGTTTAAGATTCTTGAGGAAGGAGACTATGAGCAATATCTGAGCCTTGCTCCTCAGGAACAGGCTAAAAAGTTACTGGAAATTGAAGAACTCCTAACAGCAGAGCATCCGGCTCCTAGTGATAGAGCTAGTTTATGGTTGGAGCAGGGAATTCTGCTACATGCGGCTCGAAAATACGAGGGTTCAATAGCTTCCTATGACCAAGCGGTTAAATTTAAACCTGATTTCCACCAAGCCTGGTACAACCGGGGTGTTTCCCTGTATAACTTAGGCAGGTATGAAGCAGCAATAGTTTCCTATGACCAAGCGGTTAACATTAAACCTGATTTCCACGAAGCCTGGTACAACCGGGGCATTTCCCTGAGAAAATTAGGCAGGGATGAAGCCGCAATAGCATCCTATGACCAAGCTGTTAACATTAAACCTGATAAACACGAAGCCTGGAACAACCGGGGCAATTCTCTGAGAAAATTAGGCAGGTATGAAGCAGCAATAGCCTCCTATGACCAAGCGGTTAACATTAAACCTGATTTATACCCAGCTTGGTACAACCAAGGCATTTCCCTGGATCAATTAGGTAGGTATGAAGCAGCAATAGCTTCCTATGACCAAGCGGTTAAATTTAAACCTGATTACCACGAAGTCTGGTATGATCGGGGCATTTCCCTGTATAACTTAGGCAGGTATGAAGCAGCAATAGTTTCCTATGACCAAGCTGTTAATATTAAACCTGATTACCACAAAGCCTGGTACAATAAAGCTTGTTGTTATGCCTTACAAAACCAAGTAGAGTTAGCCCTAGAAAACCTCCAACAAGCCATCAAGCTGAATCCTGAAGAATATCTGGAGATGGCAAAAACTGACTCAGATTTTGACAAAATCTGGTCAGATGAACGGTTTCAGACATTGTTGCGAGATGAGGCAGCTATCCATTAGGCATCAGATGGGGAAAGAACAATCGGAGGATTCCATATTTGGGGACGCATTGGCAAACTAGGGATGAATATTACGCGAAGAGTGGATGGACTAATGAGCTCTTTGAAAGAAAACCCGTGAGTGCCGATGCCGTAAAGCCTACTCTAATATCAAGTTCGGTAGAATACTTACACTTCGATTGCAACAAGGCTCCAGGGCAGAGGGCAGAAGGCTCCAAGGGAAGGAAGAAGTTTGCAAGGGAGAAGGGAATTATAAGTGATTATCCTTTCCTTGATATTATACCCTATAGGCGCACACCTATTCCATTATCCTGATAATAGCAAATAATCAGCCAAAGAACAACCACTACCTTCTCTATCAAATGCCATACCTGATGATTGGCAAGTCATTGTCTCAGCAGATAGAGGATTGTATGCTGATTGGTTATTTGCTGAAATTTGTGCTTTAAATTGGCATCCTTTCTTGAGAATCAATTATCAAGGAACATATCGAGTCAGAGGTGAAAACGAATGGAAATCTTTAGAGACAGTTGTGCCTCAGACAGCAATGAGTTGCTCCCGTAGGGTTACTTGTTTTAAAACCAACCCTATTGATTGTACTTTATTAGCATGTTGGTCTGAAGGTTACAAAGCTCCTTGGTTAATTATTACCGACTTGGAACCAGAACAAGGAAATGTTCAATTGAGAGTTTAGATTTACTAGAAGGAAGTGGGTTGAGTTTACTTACTTGTCGATATCCTTAATGGTTGGTGAACCCGCCCCTACTGTATGTTGTCCTGAGGCGATCGCATTCTAGGAAATCAAAGCTTAATATATATGTGCGCACATTTTCTCATGATAAAAGGATATCAAATAATAATAGCAAAGTCAACTCAATTTGATTTGGAGTTAAGCATCACAGCTTGAGCATCTTCATCTCAAAAGGTAATGATTTAAGCAGTGCGAGCATCTTGCTCGCGTTGGAATCCATCTTACTCGCGCTTGACATCCAACGAGCGAGGCGATCGCACTCTAGGAAATCAAAGCTTAATATATATATGGGCATAGTTTTCCACTATAAAATAGTATCAAACAATAACAACAAAGTCAACTAATTTCTCCTGTACGCTCCCATCCTAAATCTTTAGGTATTATGGTAGTTGTGAAGTAAGAATGTAATTATCTTAGGTATTAGGTACTTATGCGTTTAAAATCCCTTAGCCGACAAACCCTGGAGATGGGTAAACAATTCCCAATTCCCAATTCTCAATTCCCAATTCTCAATTCTCAATTCTCAATTCCCAATTCCAATGAGCCTCTGTATTAATCCCAACTGCCCTAGTCCCCAAAATCCCGATAATATCCTCTTCTGTCAAGCCTGTGGTTCAGAATTGCTGCTGGTAGGACGGTATCGGGTAAAGCGATTACTGAGTGGGAAAGGGGGATTTGGTAGGACCTATGAAGTAAGACAGGGTAATACAACTAAAGTACTCAAAGTCCTGATTAACCATGATGACCCTCAAGCCGTTGAATTATTTCAGCAAGAGGCACAGGTTCTACAGCGGCTGAATCACCCAGGGATTCCCAAGGGGGATAGATACTTTACCTTCACACCCAAAAACAGCCAGCAACTCCTACACTGCCTGGTAATGGAACTAATTGAAGGCTTGGATTTAGAGGAATATCAGCAACAGCGGCAGTATCGTACCATTGATCAGCATTTGGCTCTAGAATGGCTCCTACAGTTGACAGAAATTCTGCAAGTTGTGCATCAGCAGAAGTTTTTCCACCGGGATATTAAGCCATCGAATATTATCCTCAGGACAGATGGACAGTTGGTTTTGATTGATTTTGGTTCAGTTAGGGAAATGACTGCTACTTATCAGCTTAAACAAGTAAAAGGACAAGTTACCGAGGTTGCTTCCTTTGGCTACACACCCCCAGAGCAGTTTAACTATCAAGCAGTACCA
>JAAHGR010001269.1 GCA_010672425.1 Symploca sp. SIO2E6 | reverse complement strand
ATAATTGAATATGGTGGTACGATCGCCAATATCAGCTAAATCAAATAAAATCATAAGATGTAGGGGCGGGTTCACCCATTCGCTGGGCAATGCAGCGATAATTTCCCATTACCCGCCCCGGCTGACGATACACCAATTGTTTCACTGGGGCGGGTTTAGATTCTTGGTTGGTTGATACCGAAAGATGGTAGGTGAACCCGCCCCTACAGGAGCATCCATTGAATTTGGAGATGCCAAAGCGATCGCACAATATTTGGGCAATGGACAATTTATCAGTACAATAGTAGAAAATGACCCTGACCTACCTCCTACCACCTATGGTTGAATTGATACCCACTCAACAACCAGAAACAGAAGTTAAGTTCACTATAGTTATTACTGATGTATCCGAGAAAGTCCGTTTAGAAGCTCACAAGAAAGCGAAAGAAGCCTATGTAATGACATTATTGCGATATCATAATATCAGTGCCGGAAGAGCAGCAGAACTGCTAGAAATTGATCGCTGGCAACTTTCCGACTTGATGAGTTCCTATGACATCTCACCTTTTGACGATTCCATGACACTGGAATCATTCCAGCAGGAAATTATCCAAGCAAAATATGACTTGGAACAAAGCAAAAAGTGATTGTTATTTCTGATACTACCCCTTTAAGTGAACTGGCGAAGGTGGGACAGATGAATCTTCTAGGGTTGGTTTTTAGACAGGTAATTCTTCCTCAAGAAGTCTACGATGAAGTGACTACAGGGACACACCCAGCTGTAACAGCAGTGAAGTCAGCTGACTGGATTAAGGTGTTTTCAGTCAAAAACCCTGAGAAAGTGTCGGATCTTAGGGCTTTGACAAAGCTTGGTTTAGGTGAATGTGCTGCTATTGTCTTGGCTGAGGAACTGAATGCACAGCGGTTGCTGATAGATGACTTTGAGGCACGGCAAGAAGCCATCTCTCGAAACCTACCTGTGATTGGAACAGTTGGAATACTCTTGCTTGCGAAAGAACAAGGTTTGATTAACAGCGTCAAGGAAATTCTAGATGCCCTCATGGCACAAAACACACGCATCAGTCCAAAACTCTATCAATATGCTCTAACTATTGCTCAAGAGTAGAGACGCTAACATGGCAATTTATTGGTTCAATGGTTAAAAATTTCCAATTTGCCTACCCTACCAGAGAAAGCGATCGCTATCCATAATTTCTCCACGGCGAGAACTTGGTGTTGGGTTGCGCTTGCGCTTCACCCAACCTACATTACCCGCCCCGGCTGATACACCAATTGTCCCACCAGGGCGGGTTTAGCTCATTGGCTGGTTGATACCGAAAGATGGTAGGTGAACCCGCCCCTACAGCAGCATCCATTGAATCTGGTGGTGCGATCGCCAATATTACCAAAATCAAAT
>JAAHGR010001268.1 GCA_010672425.1 Symploca sp. SIO2E6 | reverse complement strand
AGGAGCCGGTAAAAGTCAAATTCTGGAATCTATATTTAACCTAAAAAGAATAGCAAATGGGGTATCTTTAAGTGGAGTAAAATGGGATATTCATTTTTCAACAGAAAATGGTGTAAATTATCGATGGAAAGGTGAGTTTGAATCTCAAAAAATAGATCATTTATTTCCTGAGCGGATTATTAGTGAAGAAGATGAATTCGATATAATAGAAGAATTTTTTTATAAAGATAATCAAAAAATTATAGAAAGAAACTCACAAGGAATATTTTTTAAGAATGAGAAAATGCCCAAATTATCTCCTTCCCAGAGTATTGTTGAATTGTTTGAACAAGAAGAAGATATTGCTCCAGCAAAAGAGAATCTAAATAAAATTACTTTTAGCAAGCCATATAGAGCAGCTGAAGAAGCTAATATGATTTTTCTTGCAAGATCTCAACAAGATGAAAATTATTCTTTAAATGCCATCCAAAATAGCGATATTAGTGTACCAATAAAACTTTTATTAATACATCAATACTTTCCTGAAACATTCCAAAAAATTAGGAATAAATTTATCGAAATATTTCCTCAAACTGAAGATATTAGAATACAACCTTTTTTTAATATATTTGGATCACCTTTGGTCAGCATCGAAATCAAAGAAAAAGGAATTAATCACTGGATTAATCATGCAGATATTTCTTTAGGGATGTGCAAGACATTGATCCATTTAAGTGAACTTTTTTTGACTCCAGAAGGAAGTGTTGTTTTAATAGATGAATTTGAAAATAGCCTAGGTGTTAATTGTATTGATAGTATAACTGATTTGATTTTAGAAGATAAGAAATTACAATTTATTATTACTAGTCATCATCCTTATGTTATCAATAACATCAGGCCAGAATATTGGAAAATAGTCTTTCGTAGACGAGGTTCAATTAGTACCAAAGATCCCGAAGAATTCCATATCTCAAAATCACGACAAAAGGCTTTTATTGACTTGATTAATGTTATTGAAGATTATTATGAAAATATAGAGGCTTAATGAACATCTATTTTCTTGTAGAAGGCAGAAGCACAGAGAAAAAAATTTATCCCGACTGGTTGTCATATCTTATCCCTCAATTAAAAAGAGTTCAATTTCATGATCAAGTTGAAGTAAATAATTACTATCTTATTAGTGGCAATGGTTATCCTGCAATTATTTCTGATGGTATTCCCAATGCTGTTGATAAAATTACAGAAGTAGGTAAATATGATTATTTAGTAATTTGTATTGATGCAGACGAAGACACCGTAGATGCAAGAAAAAAATATATTTATGATTCTATTCAAAAAAATAATATAGAACTTGGAAAAACCCAACTAGTTTTAATTATTCAGAATCGCTGTATAGAAACTTGGCTCCTAGGGAACAGA
>JAAHGR010001267.1 GCA_010672425.1 Symploca sp. SIO2E6 | reverse complement strand
CTTGGTTGCGGTTGGCAATGGCTGAACCTACCACTAGGTCAGATTCTCCACTGTAACGGTGTAGTAAGACAAAAAATCCACTCAGCAGAGTCATAAACAATGTTGCACTTGATTGCTGACTCAGTTGTCTTAGTTTCTGTGTCAATTCTTGATTGAGCTCAAACTTTTCTGCCCCTCCCTGGAAGCTTTGCACTGCTGGACGTGGACGATCTGTTGGTAGAGGTGATACTGGGGAAATTCCTGCTAATTGCTGTCTCCAGTAGCCATGATGTTTTTCGAGTACTTCTGCTGTAAGTTTCTGTCGTTGCCAGTGGGCGTAGTCTGCATACTGAATAGGTAGTTCTGGTAATGGGGAGGGCTTTCCTTGACCGTAGGCTTCATACAAGATAAATAGTTCTGAGGCTAATTTCCCCAGAGACCAACCGTCATATATTATATGATGCATCGTCAACAGTAATATATGAAGTTCTGGGTTGAGTCGCACTAGGGTGGCACACAGCAGCGGGCCTTTGGCTAAGTCAAAAGGTTTTTCTGCTTCTTGGGTGGCTAGTTGTTGGAGTTTGGTCGATTGTTCTGGTTCAGGTAATAAGGTTAATTCTACAATTGACAGATTGATGTTGGCAACCCGAGAAATGACTTGTATTGGTTTTCCTTCTCGGTCAGGAAATGTGGTGCGTAAGTTTTCGTGTCGCCGGATAATTTCGTTGAAACTTTGCTCTAAAGCTACTACATTTAGGTAACCCTCTAGCTGTAAACTGATCAGCATATTGTACAAGGGATTATCTGGTAATAGCTGATGCCAAAACCACATCATTTCTTGGCTGTATGACAGTACAAGATTTCCTGAGCGCGGCACTGGCTCAATCAATAGCTGATTAGAGTCAGTGACTTGACTAGCCTGGTGCAAAAAGGCAATAATTTCTATTTTACGATCTGCTATCTCTTGGCGTAGAGTCGATGTTAAAATTCCTGGATCAGCATTACAGCGAAGTTGTTCCCCATGAGCAGAGAGATTCACCCCTAAACTACGAAGATAAGATAAGAATTCAACAGTTTTAGCAAGTTTCAAAATACTACCTCCTCACTACCTAATTCTGATTTTTGTAACTCTCTATTTGTCCAACTAACGGTTTCGATATATTCGGCCAATCCAGCTACCGTTGGCAATTCAAATAAAATATTTAAAGGCAGTTCTATGCCAAAAGATTTTCCTATCCGAGACACAACTTGAGTTGCCATCAAGGAATGTCCCCCTAATTCAAAGAAGTTGTCGTGTTTACCTATTTGTTGGATACCCAACACCTCTGCCCAAATTGCCGCTAAGGCTTTCTCTGTTGGAGTCTCAGGTGCAACGAATTCTGTTGAGAGACTACTAGTTACATCCGGTGCAGGCAATGA
>JAAHGR010001266.1 GCA_010672425.1 Symploca sp. SIO2E6 | reverse complement strand
TGATAAGGACGGCAATTCTTTCCCTGGGAAAATTAGGAGACAGTGCAGCTTTATCCCACTTGCAAGGGAAATTAGCTGATGAGCAAGCTGGTATTCCCCAGGTTGCCAAGATTGCTATATCCCAAATTGAAAAATTAGTAATGAGTAACAAGTAACAAGTAACAAGTTTTGAGCACTTTCCCGAAGATCCCCGACTTCTCGATTAAACCCGTGATTCCGATACAAACCGGTAGAAGAAGTTGGGGATCTAGAACTTAGGTTGGGTGAAGCTTTCTTCGTAACCCAACATTGAAACAGGTTTCGTTGGGTTTCACTTCTCCTTCGACAGACGCTACGCCAACGTTACACCCAACCTACATTTTTAGCTGTGCCACGCCACTACCATGCTCTGCTTCGATTCAAGGATAACTCTTTCCATCGCCCTCTTTTATCTGATTATCATTAAATTGGTCGTCTGTGATTTCTAGTTCTACATTATTTAGCTCCGTTTCCAGTTGCTCAATGCTTGGTAGGCTGCTTTTCAATGGCTCTGGTAATTCATCTCCTAGATGATAGGTTGAAACCCCAATGGGTTTACTCATTTCCCGTAGTGCGTACTCTACGACAGTTTTGTTCTTCAACTTGCATAATATAATGCCGATTGTTGGTTGATCGTCTGGGTGGCGGAGCAAGTCATCGACTACCGCCACGTAGAAGTTCATCTTGCCTGAAAATTCTGGTTTGAATTTTGTCGTTTTTAAATCGATTACCACGTAGGAGCGCAACTGTAAGTGATAAAACAACAGATCGATATAGAAGTCCTCGTCACCAACCTCCAGGTGATATTGACTTCCCACAAACGCAAACACTACTCCAAGCTCTAAGAGAAAGTCGCGGATGTGGTTAACCAAAGCCCTTTCCAACTCACGCTCTTGGGCTTCCCTACTGAGGCTGAGAAAGTCGAAATTGTAGGGGTCTTTCAACAATTGCTGGGCTAGTTGTGACTGTGTTTGGGGAAGCGCCTGGTTAAAGTTGGTGATTGCTTGTCCCTGCCGCTTGTAAAGTCCGCTTTCTATTTGATGGATGAGGATCGTCCGGCTCCAGCCATATTCGATGGTGGCTCGCACGTACCACAGCCGCTCTACAGGGTCTTTTACATAATCGAGAAGGCGGACATTATGCCCCCACGGAATTTGTCCAACAACCTGTTGGACAATTTGTTCATCTGGGTAAACCTCTGCAAAAGCTCTCATGTAAAGGAGGATTGCTGGAGATTATTCTAACTCACATCTTGCACTAGTACATAAATACTTGACAACGAAAAAAGAACAATCAATTTCGGTACTGAAAACGTCCAATCTTAACCAAAATCTTTTGCCTCTCCACGCCAAAGTATTGTTAAACTAGACTTTCGCGATAAGA
>JAAHGR010001265.1 GCA_010672425.1 Symploca sp. SIO2E6 | reverse complement strand
GCTAACGTGTTATTTGTTGTTAGTTGTTGGTTGTTTGTAAAAAAACAAAAAACAAAAAACAAACAACTAAGCGGCGGGCGGCTATCCCTCCCATCCCTTAAGGAATGGGCTTCCCGCCGCTTTTGGTAATTTTAAGCGAAACTGTTGGCGAATTTCAATAATTTTTTCAATCAACCCAGTGTCAGTTGACCTTAAATCAATAACCTCTATTCGTTGAAGAAACTCCTGAAAAAGTTGGCAATCATTTTGAGTTAACCCAGAAAACGCCAAAAACTCAATTTGACTAATAACTGAAATCCCGATCCAATCAGCATTTTTGGCTAATTTTACAAGTTGGGCATTACCCTTGAGCAGCGCCACGATCGCATTTGTATCGAACAGGTAGCGATTACCACTCATCCCGGAGATTCCTCTGCATAGTAACAGCATCTCCCTGCCAGGTTAATTTACCCACTAAATCAGAGAAATCATACTGATATTGCGGCTTCTGGTCTGATGCAACTGGATTCACCACCACGACAACATTTACCTCGGCTCCCGCTAATTGCGTTGGAATACTCAGGTTCAAACAACCATATTCGTCAACTGTTGTGGTCAGTTTAACAACGTCCATTATTCAGATACAGGGCATAGACATTTTATTATTGTATCTTAGAAGATCGCAGGGGGTGGTATCTCATGCCAGATGGAAGTACTCAACCAATCTAGGAGAAGACCAAATGCAACTTATACCAAATTTCCAAGCAATGAGTCGTCAGGAGTTGATGCAGTATCTGGAGAAAAACTTTGATGAACGAGCACTCCAGGAGTTGGAAAAACGACCAATCCCTCAATCTATTATTGATGAGCACAATTCCTTTCTCAACTGGAAAGCACAACAAAAGCAACAGGTTCAGTAAAAAGGTAAAAGTAGGTTAGTGTTACCGGTGTCACGGCAGCAGAGAAAGCCTCACTCCAAGCCTTAGGAGCCGTTGATTAGGGGTAAGGGGTTGAGAAGTCCGACTTCACAGAAGAAGTCGGACTTCTGGAATCACGCGATCGCTTCTATTATAAGCCATATAGCAGCCAGAACAGTTAAACACCAAGCGTTCCTACCTTTATATATAAGCGCACACACTTCTACATTATGAATGGTAGCAAAAAGTGACCGTAGATGCAACCCCTTCCCCGAAGAATATTTGCTTTAGCTTATGAGACAATAATTAGCGCTGTTTTTACATTTCTTAACAAAACCTCAGTTAAGTACTTGCATCAACCTTTAGGGTATGGTCGTTAGACAGAAAATAAGCCTCGTAAAAGCTGGGTAGTTTGGGAGGAAAACGGCAAGTATCCCAATGTCATTATTGAGCTGCTGTCTGATTCAACAGCATCAACCGACAGGAGATTGAAAAAAAAGATTTA
>JAAHGR010001264.1 GCA_010672425.1 Symploca sp. SIO2E6 | reverse complement strand
TTATATCATGTCCGGTTGAATACTTAAACTTTGGTGGCAATAAGGCTCCGAGGCAGGAGGCTCCGAGGCAGGAGGGAAGAAAGAAAGTTGCAAGGTATTCGGGAATTATAAGTAATTATCCGGACTTGATATAAAATGATTGAATAGATGTAGGTTGGGTCGAGGCAACGAGACCCAACACCAGTAAATAGCTATTTCCAAAACTGTATGTAGGGTTCAATAGTGTTTTGTCTGTTTGTCTTAGTTAAAATTAATTAAAACTAATATTACATAAGGCTTTCAGCGATTTCAAACACGAAGTTGGTGAGAAATGTGGGTTAGATTGGGAAGCAATAGGGTGTTGTCGCCAGCTCTTCACTACGTATCGCCAATGCCTAAACTGAAATATTCTTCTACAGTAGAACTTGGGAGTATATTGCTCAATACTTCCTTATCTTTCCTGATTAACCTACTGCCGGGAAATGAACATTTAAAATTTCCCATCTCCAAAATTATTTTGTTGATTGGAGGATGTATCGCAGTCCTAGTTATCCTAAAATCATTAAGTCAATCTCTCTCTCCAATACCAGGGAGACAAAATTCATGGGTTGGCTTCTTACCTCTAATAGGAGGTGTAATCTTCTACAGTATCACCAGCTTCCTGCAACTACCAGCTGAATTTATCCCAGTTGTTTTCTATACGTCCCTGAGTTTGTTTGCTTTGGGAATTCTACTGCCATCGTTACTCCTGTTACCGAAAAGCTGGCGAAGGTGGTTATTCTGGGTTTTTCCTGCTGTTTTGCTAAGCATAACCATCCATTTTGCACTGAAACAGCGATTGATATCAGCAATCGCTTTTCTGTTTTTAACAATATCCTCCCTGCTTTTACCTATTATTATTCGATTTATCAACAAACTCAGAAAACACAGTAAGGTAAGGTTAGAGCCAATCGTGGATCAGAGAATGGATAGCTTGGCAGGAAGTATCATTCGTCAACTTGAATTCCTGCTTTGGGAATCTACCTCACGATTTAAGCGGAAATATTACCAGAATTTAATTTATAAGTACCGCACCTATCGGACTCAGGGACTAAAAACCGCAGGAGCATTTACACCGGATTTGGAAAAAGTCTTTGTGTCGTTGCGGGTAGAATCAAAGGCTCTAGGGCAGATGTCAGCAGCAATAATTCAGGAGCAGCAATTAGCAGGGAATCTCCACATCTGGCATTTTTTAACCAAAATTCGCCAACAACCAGCCTATAAGCGGATAGTGGTGATTGGCTCTCCCGGTTCGGGAAAAACTACCTTGCTGGAGCATTTGACGTTAACTTATGCCCCAATACTGCTCGGTTAAGAATTGATCCCCCCAACCCCCCTTGAAAAAGGGGGGCTCTTGTTCCCCCCTTACGAAGGGGGGTTAGGGGGGATCA
>JAAHGR010001263.1 GCA_010672425.1 Symploca sp. SIO2E6 | reverse complement strand
CCATTGGCGGCATGCTGGGCAACCCCTTCACTATCGACACTTCGGGTGAAGCAGGGCTCCAGAATGTCAGCGGCACCGTAACCATCCGCATCTATGGGTACGATGGTGCAGCCTTCACCGCAAAGGGTATCGGCTTCGATGCTGGCGAGGACTTCGTAGTGACTGGTACGGTGAACTAGGCATCTCCTCCGAGAACGATCATTTCGAGGGCGCCGCTGAAATGCGGCGCCCTTTTTTCTGTGGACCCGCAGCTCGAAGGCTCGATCCTACCTTCATGTACCATGTGAAGCGCCTCGGAGACGGTCCTATCATCCATCGCGAGATGAATCCCAAACTGCTGGAAAATGTCAACGGACCCTCTCTCATCCTAGTGCCGGAGTGGCTACCGAAGCCGCTCGGCAAGTATTACCTCTACTTCGCGCACCACGGAGGAAAATCCATCCGCCTTGCCTACGCCGACCAACTCAAAGGTCCTTGGAAAATCCACGCTCCGGGCACGCTCCAACTCGAACAAACGCCATACCACGGCCACATCGCATCTCCTGATGTCCACATCGACCAAAAGCGCCAGCAGATCCGCATGTACTACCACGGTCCCATCAAGTCCGACTCGGAATTCGGAAAGCAACGAACCAGCATGGCTACCTCCCGAGACGGGCTGGTCTTCGATAACAGCAGCGAGGAGGACTTGGGACCTTTCTATTTTCGCATGTTCGAGCATCAAGAATATCACTACGCAATCGCCAAGGATCCGAGCAAGCCGGGTGGCGGCGTGCTGCTTCGTTCCAAAGATGGCTTCACGCCCTTTGAAAAGGGGCCCGAAATCCTGCCGCGCATGCGCCATGCCGCGATACTCAGACGCTCCCGCTACATCGACATCTTCTACTCCCGTGGCGAAGACGCCCCGGAGCGCATTCTCATTAGTCGAATGGCATTAGACGGCGACTGGCAGAGCTGGTCGCCGGGTCCGCCTTCGGATGTCCTGAAGCCTGAATTCGACTACGAGGGGGCCAATCTGCCACTCGCCCCTTCTCGATTCGGCGCATCCTTCGAACCCGTACATCAGCTGCGCGACCCCGACATCTTCGAGGATAGAGGCCGCATCTACCTGACCTACAGCTGTGCCGGAGAAACGAGCATCGCTATGGCCGAACTTCGGATTCGCTAATTTTCAGCATACCTGAAATTGCTGCGGGAACGCTTGCTTGAGCGAGTTTTCTTCGCGAGGCTTCGAGTCCTTGAGCCTAAGGCGAAGGTCGCGTCTGCTTCTGGAGCATAGAACAATTACACAATTAATGAAGTGGATACGCAGTCATCCCATAGGAATTATGTTATTTTCTGCCCACAGATTGCACAGATATTCACAGATAAATTGATGAAAGTGAATATTCTGCAGGTTAAAATGAAAGA
>JAAHGR010001262.1 GCA_010672425.1 Symploca sp. SIO2E6 | reverse complement strand
ATCAATTCCGGTTGCATCGGAATGATTAAAAATCTGGCTTTCTGGTTAGAAAACATAGATACACTGAGGGCGCAAGCTTTGCGCCCCTACATCACGAATATTATCCCAATGTAGCCGGAATTGATATTAGGGGTGGGTCACTCCTGCCTTCGTCCCAGATTACCAAGGACTACCAATCAAAGTAAACGCACTCCAATAATAAGGATGGCTTAAGTCGTGATTTCCCAATTTTTGTAATTCGGGAGATAAGGGAATAGTGTGATGGTTGCCACTGATTAGTTGGCCATTTTCCAGACGCACTTCCCCTCGCAGCATGGCTAACTGGGTTTGGCGCAGTGCCTCGGCTTTGAAGGAAGCTTCTTGCAGCTGCTGGTAAAAATTACTCATGAATCCCAGAGTTCCTATATCACTGATGTACCAGAGACTGCCTAAGGCTGATTTGACTCCTGCTAGCACTGCTAATCCGGCAAATCCTAATTCCGCTTCCGCATCTCCTAAGGCGGTGCGACAGGCACTTAAGACCAATAATTCTACTGGGGGATTATGAAGTCCCAACTGCCTTACTTGGTCTAGTTGCAGTTTAGTATCCCACAGTTGGAGATAGGAATTGCTCAGCTTTCCTGGAAGAAATTCCCCGTGGGTAGCTAAGTGGATAATACCAAAGGGTTGGGTCTTACGAACTGATTGAAGTCGGTGGAAGGTAAACTCTTGATTAAGGAAGGATGTGCCTTCCCATAACTCCCCGGTGAGGGTGGCTAATTCGATTGGTACTGCAGGTAAGGGTTTTTTGTGAGTGAATACAGCGGCTCCCATGGCTAACATTTTGGTGTTGTTGACACTTACATAGCGAGTATCCGTAAGGGAGAGGCTAGGCATTAAGCTGATGCTATACTTTTCGATAATGAAACCAGTACCATCATGAAGTGCCGCTAGAGGTAGAGAACGTAAGCCAGTTTCTAGGATGAAGGTGAGATGATTAATCCCTTGAGCTTGCAAATCGGCTTCTAATGGTGCAACTAACCATTGATAGAGTTGTTGTGCTTTGGGTTGGTAGAAACTCTTGGGGATGGTATTATTGGTGAGATCACGGTTGAATAATTGGACAGTTTTTAAGACTTGCTCCCTGGTTGCTCCTGGTACTCGGTGTCGAATGAGTTCCCTTTGAGCAGTGACTAGTACTAATTCTAATTCGTCTGTCGGTTGAGGTTGTAGTTTTTTGTCTTCTGTCTCCTTCCTCCTGACTTGTAAGTGGGGAATTGGGAATTGGGAATTGGGAATTGGGAAGGTCGAAGGTCGAAGGTCAAATTGTATAATCTTTCTGCCTCCGGTCCCCCTCCTTGGAGGGGTTAGGGGTGGGTTCTGCCTCCTTGGAGGGGTTAGGGGTGGGTTCTGCCTCCTTGGAGGGGTTAGGGGTGGGA
>JAAHGR010001261.1 GCA_010672425.1 Symploca sp. SIO2E6 | reverse complement strand
TACATAATTAGCTTTATTGCGCAGTAGTCTCTTGATGGCCCAATCAAAGCGGATGTGTTTGGCAGGCATGGTCGGTGTTCTGGTTTCACTACTGATATTTTAGCTAAGATTTCGCCAACAGCATCAGGATGAGTGATGAGTGATGAGCAGTAGTAGGACTTCAGTCCAAAAAGAAGAAAAAAACAAAAACCTGATATAATATTCTAACTTTAGTTCGAAAAGAGCGATCGCCTTTTAGTTTGTCTTTCTCCCCCAGCTCCCCCAACTCCCCCAACTCCCCTGGCGGTGGAATGTTTTTTTATTTGGAAGTCCTTATGGGTAGTCAATCTACAGCGAAAACCATCTTTCTTTTAGCCTCTATGGTAGGCTGGCTTATCGTTGGTGCAGCCTTGATGTACCTGTTTCCACTCATCGCAGATCAGTTAGTATCTTCTCAGCTTACCCATCTATGGATGGAAAATCTTAGTCGTAGCGGTTATGATCCGATGTTGGGTTTGGTTGGAGGAGGTGTGACCTTGGCTATGATTATTTTAGGTAACATTATCTGGTATCGGCGGTTTGAAGGAAAGATTTAGATATTTTCTGGATTTGTAGGGGCGGGTTTAGGGATATGATAGGGACATCAACGGTAACTGTAGCACAAAACCCGCCCTGTCGATAACCTTGAGGATTAAGCGTATGATAGGTCTTGGGAGAATAAGTAACAAGTAATAAGCTTTCTTAAGGCAGGAGGCAGGAGGCTCCGAGGCAGGAGGAAGAAGAGTTTTCATAGCCTAAAAAGAAGTTAGAAACTAGTCATATCAAAGGATTCGGCCATCCTTTTGCTATTTCTATTTTCTCAAGAGTAATAAGTAATAAGTAATGAAAGATTCAGTCCATTTTAATGGACTTCAGCTATGAGGCTTGGATTTAAATCCAAGGCGAGTTAAGGCATTCAACCAGCATTTAAATCCAAGGTGGGTTATGATATCCAATCAGCTGGTTAACAAACAACAAACAACCAACAACCAACAACAAACAACCAACAACAAACAACCAACAACAAACAACCAACAACAACCTAGATGAATCAACTAATTTACCCTACTATAGATTTATTTCTGTATGATTTACATGACGGAATTGGACAAAGTACCGAACAGATTAAGCAAAACCGCCGACGTTTCTGGCAAAGGATCTATGGAAAAAGTATCAGTAAACACAGATTAAATCAACTGCGATTACAAGAAGAAAGCCTGACTAATTGTATCGATCTTCTAGGAACACAGAAAAAAATTGAAAGATTTGACCATCCTCTAGATGGCTATTATTACCCAGTTAAGCTAGGAGATACTTACGCCCTGCAAATCGATTGCGCTGGCAAAGAAAATGATCCGGACTGGGAACAGCTGCCCCTACAAGAACAACTGCAACAAATTAA
>JAAHGR010001260.1 GCA_010672425.1 Symploca sp. SIO2E6 | reverse complement strand
AGGTAATTTTGTCAAAACCATGCTGAGGTTGGGAGCTGAGCGAGAGGAACTGCGGGTCGTTGTGGATCAAGTTGGAGCCCCTTCCTGGACGGGAGATATTGCTCAAGCGATGCTGGGGTTACTGACCAATTTAGCCAAGGAGCCAGCAGAAAATTCTCCTCCTACAGGTATCTATCACTTTACTAATAGTGGTGCTATCAGTTGGTATGATTTCGCCGTTGCCATCTTTGAAGAAGCCCAACAACTGGGCTTTCCTTTAAAAGTGCAGCGCGTTGTGCCAATTACCACTGCTGAATATCCTACACCAGCCAAGCGCCCTGCTTATTCCGTGCTTTCTGGCAAGAAAATATCAGCAGTTTTGGGAAGCCATCCCCCCCATTGGCGCTCTGGACTTCGGCAAATGCTTAAACAACTCTATACTCAATAGACATCTTACTTTATGAGACTAAGATTTGATTCTGACATATATAACCATTTTATGTCCTGATTGTAGAGACGTTGCAGGCAACGTCTCTACATTTTTTGCTGTGTATTGACTGAAAATTTTGAAGGCAGAAGGCTCCAAGGGAAGGAAGAAGGTTGCAAGTTAGAAGGATATGATAACTGTTGAGGCGGAAGTGATGTTATATCAAATCCAGTACAGAAACAAGGTGTTCATTAAAAATTTTCCGGAAAGACAGAATTTATCGAGAAGGATTATATAGACTCCAAACCCTTACAAATGACCAATGACCAATGACGACCTTCACTAATTTACTTGAATCTTACCGCTCTACTTAATATCGCCCTTGGCTATTGAGTGGCTCACCGACAAAATTAAGATACCTAATGTAGCAACTTATAATTTTTTTAATCAGGTCACTTTAACCGTTGCTACTACAGAATTGCCTGCTTAACAAATTTAAAATATGGCTTCTTAGTAGATCAGCAAAATGGTATCGTTTTCTCGGTATATATAGTTCAATTACAGTGCATTTTGCAACAAGGTTTACCATGAATAAACTGATGAAATCTACTTGAGTCTATGGTACTTAAGTAGTAGGACAAAAGTAAAATTAACTGTGGAAATAAGGTAACTTCGGAACTTCGGAAAGGGAACAGCAAAGGATTGATACTCTTTACATTTATTAACACAGTGTTGTTTACTTATGTCCGACTACTTACTGCAAAGGTAACTTCGTCAAAACCATGCTGAGGTTAGGAGCTGAGCAGGAAGAACTGCGATAGTTGTGGCCTAATTTGGGGCTCATTCCTGGACGGTAGATATTGCTCAAGCTATGCTGGGGTTACTGACCAATTTTGCCAAGGAGCCAGTATAAAATTCTCCTCCTAAAGGTATTTATCACTTTACTAATATGGTGCTATCACTACTAATAGTGGTGCTAAGTATTCGGACATAAAACAAGACGCTCTGTGTTAAA
>JAAHGR010000126.1 GCA_010672425.1 Symploca sp. SIO2E6 | reverse complement strand
AGTCCCAGTGAAATAATCTCATGCTCGAAAGTAATAACCACAAAGACACATTCTCCCTTGGAGTTCCCGAAGGGTAGAGCACAAAGAATATTCCACAAATTATATGTACTCGTAGGGGCGGGTAATGAGATATCTTAACGCATTCGACGATAACTGTTGTACAAAACCCGCCCTATCGATAACCTTGCAGATCACCGAAAATTCCGTATATTTGTAGGGGCAGGTTTAGGAATATCTTAACGCATTTGACGATAACTTGGGAAATCTTAACCTATTCGACGATAACTGTTGTACAAAACCCGCCCTATCGATAACCTTGCGGATTACGACTAAATTGCTCTAGTTGACATTATGCTGGGCGTATGCAATACGCCCCTACGGTTTTCTATGTAGGCTCGCGCTTACAGATTGTAG
Organism: Symploca sp. SIO2E6; assembly: GCA_010672425.1. Taxonomy (GTDB): domain Bacteria; phylum Cyanobacteriota; class Cyanobacteriia; order Cyanobacteriales; family Coleofasciculaceae; genus Caldora. The sequence continues at coordinate 13,908 of JAAHGR010000126.1, read as the reverse complement.
GTTGGGTGCAACAAAGTGAAACCCAACGATACTTTATACCGGCTGTTGGGGAAAGCGATTGCCTACGGCATCACCGTAGGTGCTCGCCTGTTTTGGGGATAAGGTTGCATTATTGATTATATGCTTGGTAGGATTATTAATGATGGAATAGGTGTGCGCCTGTAGCTAAAGTTCTCTCTCTACAACTCATTAACAAGGCTCCAAGACAGTCCCGGTGAAACAATCTAATGCTTGAAAGTAATAACCACAAAGACACATTCTCCCTTGGAGTTCCTGAAGGGTAGGGCACAAAGGATATTCCACAAATTATATGTACTCGTAGGGGCGGGTAATGGGATATCTTAACCCATTCGACGATAACTGTCGTACAAAACCCGCCCTATCGATAACCTTGCGGATTACGACTAAATTGCTCTAGTTGACATTATGCTGGGCGTATGCAATACGCCCCTACGGTTTTCTATGTAGGCTCGCGCTTACAGATTGTAGGTTGGGTTTCACTTCGTTGCACCCAACGATACTTTATACCGGCTGTTGAGGAAAGCGATTGCCTACGGCATCACCGTAGGTGCTCGCTTTCTCTACAACAGGCGATCGCTAACAACACCAACTTGTGCGATCGCTCTTTCAATAGTAATAACCACAAAGACACATTCTCCCTTGGAGTTCCCGAAGGGTAGAGCACAAAGGATATTCCACAAATTATGTATACTCGTAGGGGCGGGTAATGGGATATCTTAACCCATTCGACGATAACTGTCGTACAAAACCCGCCCTATCGATAACCTTGCGGTAACCCGAAAATTTCCCTCTTTAACATCCGGGGCGTATGCAATACGCCCCTACGGTTTTCCCTGTAGGCGATCGCTTATATGTAGGTTGGGTGCAACGCAAGTGAAACCCAACGAGAGTGTGTACTGGCTGTTGGGGAAAGCGATTGCCTACGGCATCACCGTAGGTGCTCGCTTTTTCTACAACAGGTGATCGCTTACAGCACCAACTTGTGCGATTGCCTGTTTCGGGGATAAGGTTGCATTATTGATTATCTTTTGGTAGGATAATTGATAATGGAATACGTGTGCGCCTGTAGCTAAAGTTCTCTCTCTACAACTCATTAACAAAGCTCCAAAGTAGTCCCGATGAAACAATTTCACCACCATTAATGAAAGTCCTCTCCGCGTCTCCGTGTCCCCGCGTCCCCGCGTCTTCCTCACTTCCACCATCGACTGACATCCTTCATCGCTTTCACCGTTTCTCTTAGGGCTTCAACACCTCCAAATTTGATGATTACAGGAGCTAAATGAGGAAGAGCTTCAAGAAAATTGGGGCGGGTTAGACTGGCTAAAGTATGAAGGGTTTTTTGCCAAAAAGGATAATCAACAGACGAAGGAGCTAACTTCTCAATCAAATCCCGTAAGACTTGAACTCGGTAGTATTCATCCCCAATGGCTCTGGCGACTTCTAAGGCTTCCGGTAATAAAGAAGGCCGAAGGTACTCAATAAATTTCTCCAAACCCTCTGCTTGATGCTCGGAATCATTGCTCTGTCGAACATAAGCTAGTGCCTGGGCTGGCTTCCAGATTTCTTGTTCCAGTAATGCTACCATGAACTCTGGCAAAATATTGCTTGCCAAACTGTTAAATGAGGTAAATATCAGTGCATACCGATACTGTAAACCAATCGATTCTGTTCTATTTTCTCTAAAATTACCTTCCGCTATTGCCCAAGCCTTCAATATATCCTTAACAAAATTAGCAGTTTTCCCCTCTCTCTCACACTGCCAATACCAGCCGTTATTACCCTCTGGAGTTTCTTCTTGCAGGAGTCGGTGAATCTCCTCTACCTTTTCGGCTTTCTCCAGATGCCAGATTAACTGACTATATATATAACCATCATCAGCTAAGGTATGCCACAATCCATTGGTTGTCTGTCGGTGATAACGTGCTAATAATTGCTGATGAGCTTCTGGAATTGATAGTCCTAGCCCTGGTAATTGAGAAGCTGTTTCTGGTGTAGTAGAACTTTGCAGCAGATTACGGGCTAAATCATGTAACAAGTCATGGAGGCGATAATTACTCAGAAACCGGGTTTCTGGTAACGACGACACAGAAATATCAGCATTTTCTCCAAAGAAACCCGGTTTCTCGACCGATGTACTAGAGACACCAGGTAGTAATAAGGCTTGTTGTCGTAAGTATCTTAAAGTCTTTCTAGCTTGAGTTAAGCTACACTCCCATAAAGTTGCCGCCAGGTTTTCCGTAATAGTGACATCATCCGGCAGTACCCCTAACCAAGCAAAGCATTTCAACCTTTCAGGGGATAATCGCCGCAAACTAAGGTTGAAAGAAGCCACGAGACTGTAGTTTTTGCGCTTAGCTTCACTAGTCGCTTCCTCTGCTTCCCATCGGTCTAAAGTTTCTAAATCCGCAATTTCCGCTTCCAAGTCCCCCAGTAACTCTGCCCAAGAGATGCCATCACTAACTTGGGAGGCAGCTAATTCTAATGCCAAGGGTAAGTAGCCGACGGTTTTGGCTAAAGTTGCCGCAGATTCTAACTCTACCTTAGTTAATTCCTGGTTTAAACAAGAAGTCAATAACTCCAAGGATTGTTCTGGAGTCATCACATCCAAATCATAGCGCGTCGCACCTTTAACTACAGCTTCTCTCGTTGTTACTAAGACTCGACAACCGGCACCGGCGACTCGAAAGGGTTCTACATGCTCAGGATGCCAAACGTCATCGACTACTAGCAAGGCTTTTTTGTCAGCTAATAGGGTTCTCAGTTGTAAGGAAGCGCTATCTGAGTTAATGGGTTTGAAATCATAATCTCCTAATGCTTGTATCCAGGTACTTAAGAAGGATAGGATATCTGGTTGTTGACCTAAGGTTGCCCAAAAGATGCCATCGGGGAAGTGGGATTGAATTTCTGGATCATGGGCTAAAGCGGCAACTACGGTGGATTTACCGATTCCTCCTAAGCCGTAGATTGCACTAATTACTAAAGTTCCGGCTTTGGCTGTTGCTTCTCCTAATAGCTGTTGTTTGAGTGCTTGGCTGATTTGGGGACGCTCGACATAGTAAGATGGTAGGGGTGGTGCTTGAAAAATGCCTGTTTTAGGTTTGGATAAAGTAGCACTACTTTCCTTTAAATTATCTGTTTGCTCAGGAACAAACTTGGCCAATACCTGAAACGCAAAAGCACTAGCATGATGAGCCGCAATCTCTTGATAACCTTGAGCATCAACCTTACCTTTGCCATCAATAAGATCCGAAATACCTCGAATCACTATAGCAGAAACTGGCTGGTTAGCATGAATAGCTTTGAGGAAGCCAATACCTTCCATTTCCACCGCCACTGCATCGCCGTAATTAGAGCCTAAAAACTTAAAGACTTCAGATTTAGTGGAAGCAACAACCTTCTCTCCCGCAGCGATAGGAGCAACTAAAACAGCAGGAGTCGGTTCAGGAATTGATAGTAATCTCTCTAACCAGTCCTTGCTTCTAGCTTCAAATCTAGCCCTCTGTTCTAAATTATGAGCACCAAGACCGATTTCTGGTCTAGGCTTAAAAATTTCCTCCGCTTTCCCCGACTCGTAGCCATAGATTTTCGTCGCAGCAACAACATCCCCAAGCTTGACATCCTTGATACCACCAGCGACACCTACAAAGAGAATAACATTTGGATGGAAAGACGCGATCGCTCCCTCCGCTTGTAGCGCTGCACCAGCATCCCCTGCACCAATTTCAACAATTCCTACATCCCATACTCGTTCATTAGCCAAGAATGTTCCTTGTTCGTAGATTGTCCCACGAGCATGAACTATTTCCTTGGGTTCTGTGAGATAAGCTCGAACAGCCATATATTCAACCGGAATAGCAGTGAGGATAACTGCACGGGGCATATTGACCTCTTAGAATTTAATGAACCACAAAGACACAAAGAGCACAAAGACCAGTAATTAGGGATACTTTTTCAGATTTTATATATAGGCGCACACTTTTCCCATTATAAAATAATCATAACACAACTTGTCCTTTTGTAATAAAAGGGCTAAACATAGATAAATATGGCTATTAGAGCATCTGGATCATGAAAGCGATCGAAACAACTGCACTCATCAACGACCAAGGACAACTGCACCTTGATTTTCCTCTCGAACTGAACCATAACCAACGTGTTCGAGTTATTGTTCTTATCCCTGAAGATGATGAGACTGATCCCGATGATACCCCTACAGAAGTTGTGTTAGAAGGACTTCGCCAAGGTCTACATGAAGCACTCACAGGAAAAACAATCCCCTTAGCACAAATGTGGGATGGTATAGATGTCGAATGATGATTCTCCCTCAGTCCAAGTTGATCTTACTCCAAGATTTCAGAGGAATTTGCGGGATTTAGCTAAACGCTACCGTAGTATTCGCTCCGACTTAAAACCTCTCATTAGACAACTGCAAATAGGTGAACTACCTGGTAATCGAATTACTGGCATCAACTATGCACTGTTCAAAGTTCGTTTGAAAAACAGTGATATCCAAAAAGGTAAGAGTGCTGGTTATCGAGTCATCTACTACGTGAAGACTTCCAGTAGAGTAATTCTTGTCACCATCTACTCTAAATCTGATATGTCTGATGTTAATGTAGACATGTTGTATGAAACCATCACACTCTACGAGCAACAACAGGAGTCAGAAGTTTAGGAGTTCAGGAGTTAAGAGGGAAGAATGTTGTTTGTAGGGGCGCACCGACGTGCGCCCTATCGACGTGCGCCCTATCGACGTGCGCCCTATCGACGTGCGCCCTATCTACATGCGCCCTATCGACGTGCGCCCTATCGACGTGCACCCTATCGACGTGCGCCCTATCGACGTGCGCCCTATCACCGATATGCTACTGTGGATTAAGCGATCGCTTTCAACTAATGGGATACTTTTCCAGACTTTATATATAGGTGCACACCTTTCCTACAATGATACAATGGTAGCGATCGCTAAGGCAGCAAGGTTATCGTTGGGTCAGATTTTGTATTAAAATTATTTTTGAATTTTGAATGCAATAATTTTGTAGTTCATGTCATGAAACATATTCGCTTTGATTGGGCGATCAAAAGGATATTACGGGATAAGGCCAACCATGTCATTCTCGAAGGCTTTCTCAGTGAGCTATTGGAGCAATCGATTAAAATTGAATCGATTTTGGAGAGTGAGAGTAATCCCCTAAGAGAGGATAACAAGTTTAATCGGGTTGATATTCTAGCACGCAGCACCCAAGGAAAACTGCTTTTAATCGAGGTACAAAATAGTACAGAGCAAGATTATTTTCACCGCATGTTATACGGCGCCTCGACCTTGATTGCCGAGTATATCAACCGAGGTGAGCCATACCAGAATATTAAGAAAGTTTACTCTATTCATATTGTTTATTTTCCTTTGGGTCAAGGACAAGATTATATCTACCAAGGGAAGCAGGAGTTTCGAGGTCGGCATTTGGAAGATCGCCTGAAACTCTCATCAACCCAGCAAGAGCTTTTTAATCTCCAGGAAATCGCGGATATTTTTCCTGAGTATTATTTATTGAAAGTCAATAACTTTGATAATCAGACGCAAGATTGTATCGATGAATGGATTTACTTTTTGAAGAACAGCGAGATCAAAGAAGAATTTACTGCTCAGGGTCTGGCAGAGGCCAAAGAACGTTTACGAGAGGAGTATTTATCAGATGAGGAATGGGCAATTTATCAACGCTATTTGAAGGACAAACAGTATGAAAATAGCATGATGTCAACGGCGAAAGCTGAGGCGGAGTTACTCGGTTGGCAGCGAGGACAACAGGAAGAAAAACAAAATATTGCTAAGGCAATGAAGCAGGCAGGAAGTCCCATTGAGTTTATTGCTCAGGTTACTGGTCTATCATTAGAGGACTTGGAGATACTTTAGCCTAGAAGGCGAGACCGAAAACTTTACAGGTTTCCATAAAGATTTCACAATGTGTCAGTTTCATCCATTGCGGATGCGATAGCGTCCGTGGGAGGCTCAGATCTTGCACTATGCATCATAAATACTTAACAACCGAAATTGATTGCTCTGGCTTACGGTATTAAGTATTTTTGTACCGATGCAAGATGTGAGTAATACCAATAAGAATTAAGAATCAGCAGACATTCCGTACATTTGTAGGGGCGGGTAATGGGATATCTTAACCTATTCGACGATAACTGTCGTACAAAACCCGCCCTATCGATAACCTTGCGGATTACGACTAAATTGCTCTAGTTGACATTATGCTGGGCGTATGCAATACGCCCCTACGGTTTTCTATGTAGGCTCGCGCTTACAGATTGTAGGTTGGGTGCAACAAAGTGAAACCCAACGAGAGTGTGTACTGGCTGTTGGGGAAAGCGATTGCCTACGGCATCACCGTAGGTGCTCGCTTTCTCTACAACAGGCGATCGCTTACAGCACCAACTTGCGCGATCACACATTTTACTCTTCATTCTCAGAAAGTCCCCAAGGGTCAATGCCTTTTTCTCTAAGTAACCTCTCGAAGTAATCCCGTTCCCTTTGGTACGCGATCGCACTCCCCACAACTTTCCTTCCATGCAAGCAATCACTAACAGCACCAACTTGCGTGATTGCCTACGGCACCAGCGAAGCTGCTCGCCTGTTTCGGGGATAAGGTTGCATTATTGATTATATGCTTGGTAGGATTATTAATGATGGAATAGGTGTGCGCCTGTAGCTAAAGTTCTCTCTCTACAACTCATTAACAAGGCTCCAAGGCAGTCCCGGTGAAACAATCTAATGCTTGAAAGTAATAACCACAAAGACACATTCTCCCTTGGAGTTCCTGAAGGGTAGGGCACAAAGGATATTCCACAAATTATATGTACTCGTAGGGGCGGGTAATGAGAAATCTTAACCCATTCGACGATAACTGTCGTACAAAACCCGCCCTATCGATAACCTTGCGGATTACGACTAAATTGCCTAGTTAACATTATGTTGGGCGTATGCAATACGCCCCTACGGTTTTCTATGTAGGCTCGCGCTTACATGTAGGTTGGGTGCAACGAAGTGAAACCCAACGATACTTTATACTTGGACTTTGGACAAAAAAACATAGTTTGCGTAATATTTACGCAAACTATGTTTGATACAATATCTTCTCCATCTCAGCAATAATCCTTCGCTGAGAAACGGCTCACTCAAAGACTGGAGGAGCACTGTTCATGGTACTTTTTCATTAGTGTTTTTACATTTTTGCTGTTTCTTGATAACTTGATGGCGAGTTCTATGCACTTTTTTCTCACCCTTAATTCGTCCGGGAGAATAACCTCGACGTTTGGGGGATTTAGCCGGAGTCCCCAACTGAGAAATAATTCGGTAAAAGTCCCTCTGAACTAAGCTGGGTGTGATTTTCACAGATTCAGTTGTCTTCAAATAATATTCCCACGGACGGGGTAAAACAGTAGCTAATTTTCTCGCTTTCCACTCTCTTTACGTAAGATAATAAGGTCAGTTGAAACCAATTTTCTTCGTGATGTACTTCAGGGGTAAAATAAGCTCTCATCAATAATTTTTGTTTGCCAAAACGAAAAAGATGTTCCAAGTCATAACGTTGTCTATAAGCTTGATGGCATTCATTCAGACTTAACTCATGACGGCGAGAACCAATGACAATCAGCCACATAGGTTTCCAGAGCGTTTGGCCTTGGTCATCACTAACCACAACTTGGAGTAATCGAAACGGATGCTTGTGCATCTTATAGTTTTTAGTTCCCCTCATTAATAATTGGTTCCAGCAGGAGAGCTTGAGATTAAGTTCCCGCCCCTTGAGAGTGGTAAAAGTTGAGTGAATCATTTCATCAGGTTCAGTCCACGTCGTGTCATCTTTTAAATCAAACTTATCTCCATACCAACGAGGATGACCTACAGATTTAGACGTTTCTTCTGACGGAATAAATTGATAATAAAAAACCCGATTACTTCGGATACGACAGATGGTTACTAAATTATCTGACTTGACTTGCTCGCCAAGAAAACCTCGTTGGCTGTAGAGACTATCGACAACCAAAACTGATAACTTACCTTTCCAGGGTACGGAAGAATGATTGAGAATCGTATTCAGTTGTTTCTGGGCTACAGCAATATCTTTTTCCTCAGAAGGCACACGTTGTCCTAACAAAGGAATTGTCCAGGGTACATTCTCAGTAGGAGAAGTGGCTCCACCTCACTGTCATGTGATTCGTTATCAAACTAAGAAAAATGATAAAATTTATTGGTATTATAAGCTACAAGCAGCTGAACCAATTTTTACTACTGCCACTGATAATAACAAAAAAAGCAAATATTTATATTTAGGAAAAGCTGGAAGTGAAGCTCCAGAAAGATGCAGTGGATAAAGTAATGAGAAGAGGACTTATTGACGAATTAGAAAGGATGCTCAATTCTCTTCAGGAAAGTTATTTGGATGTTTGTTTTGGATGGGAAACTGAGCCTGACCCCTCTTCTGGGACTAAGGGATTAAAATGAGAGTAATACCTTTCCCTGAGACCTGAGAGTAACTAGGCAACATTAATCTCAATGAAGGTTTGCTTAAATATTACGCAAACCTTATTTTTTTGTCCAAAGTCCAAAACGGGTCGCTTGCTGCATAAGTCTTATCCTGACTAATTACCCAACTTCAGCACCTGCTCTGTAACCGCCAAACTCTCTTCATAAAGCATTTCCCGACCCCAGCGTTGTAGTTGCTGACTCAACAGTTGCTCAGTCTTTTGGTCAAACAGGGGTGATACCTGCTGAATGCGACAAGACTGGGCACCACCACCTGCCTCCATCCGCATACAACCGGTTGTTTCGGAACATAAGACAGTACAGCAGTCAGCTTCCATATTCGTGGAACCCAAGCGCAGACTAATCAAATCTCCAGTAACTTCTCCAGTATCAGCCACAGGAATTCCAGCCAATTCGGCTTCCACTGGTCGTCCATTAGAGGCGGTGAAGTTCACACGCCGGATGTCATAATCACCCCCTTCCTTTTGATAGGAGTCAGGACGCCACTGGAGCCGAGACGCCAACCAACTGAGGAACATCAGTGCCTGAGCCTGATTACCTTTTTCGTAATCAATGGTTACCTTATCAACCTCATGGAGTACCGCACGACGTTCTGGCGGGTCGAAAGCTTCAGCTGTCAACTCTTGCCATGGGGCTAACCGTCGCCAGTTGAGGTCGGCAATGGGAGTTCCCTGGCCCATCAGTGTCAATACTTGTGAGATATCCTCTTCTGGGTGGCGGAAAGTACTAGAGTCAATAATCACACTATTGCTCAAACTTGCCAATCGCTTGAACAGAGGATAGTCAGGGTCTGGTGTTGCTTTCCACCAGATAAACTTCGGTAATTCCCCAATCATCAGTTCAGAAATCAGTCCACTGACCCGTTCTAAGGCAGCATTAGTACCCTTGAGAGTGATATATTCACAGCAGACTAAGGTATTCTGGCTATGTTTTTGCACAGGGCAAGAAGCAGATACCTGAGCACTAACCCCTTGATCTTCCCCGGCAGTCGGGAAAAGGGCGATAATTCGACAAGGGTTGGCAGCAGCGATCGCATCGGCAATGCCAGCTCCTTCCATATCAGCGGAATATCCATCCCTCTTAGAGGTCTCCCCTTGGGCAAGTTTGGCTGCATATTCCTCCCGCAGCTTTGCCTTAAGGATTTCATCTGCCTTACCAGTCTTCGGCAATTCATAGGCTTTTTGTGCCGCCTTAATCGCCGAGAACAGGCGCGGACCAGCTATACCATCAATGGGACCAGAGTAATATCCCAGTGCAGCCAACAGCTGCTGAGTTTCTTCTGGTTCATAAACCACTAAACTAAAAGTCGTTGCTCGTACTGCCGACGGACTATCACCGCTTTCTCCAGCAGTACCATAACTCTGCCAGATTTGGCGTAGTTCCGCCTCAATTTCACTTAATGAAACATCTTTGGGTGATTGTATAGAAACAATCGGAGGAGATTGTGTGGCCATATTGGTTGTTGGTTGTTGGTTGTTGGTTGTTGGTTATTGGTTGTTGGTTGTTGGTTGTTGGTTGTTGGTTGTTGGTTGTTGTTTGGGAATTTCTTCCTTGTCCTCCTTGTCCTCCTTGTCTTCCTTGTCCTCCCCATCTCCCCATCCCCGCGTCCCCGCGTCCCCGTGTCCCCGCGTCTCTCTTCACAACCTGCGCCAGCGGCGTCCATCTTGATTAATCAAGTTTTCTGCCTCTGATGGTTCCCAGGTTCCTGCTTCGTACTGAGGAACTGAGGTTGGATCTGAGGGGGCGTCCCATGCTGCTAATGCTGGAGTGACTACCCGCCAAGCTTCTTCTACTTCGTCTGCACGGGTAAATAAAGTCTGATCCCCTAACATACAGTCGAGCAACAGCCGATTGTATGCATCTGCTGTTGCCATGCCAAAAGAAGAGCCGTAGCTAAAGTCCATATCTACTGTGCGGGTGCGTAAATCTGGTCCTGGCATTTTGGCTTCAAAACGTAGGGAAATTCCCTCGTTGGGCTGTAGGCGCATGGTTAGCACATTAGGACTGGTTTGCTGGGCAGCAGATTTAAAAATCATCAGTGGGACATCCCGAAACTGGATGGAAATCTCGCTCACCTTCTTTGGTAGACGTTTACCTGTGCGCAAGTAGAAAGGTACCCCTTGCCAACGCCAGTTATCAATGACTAGCTTCAGTGCTACGTAGGTTGGTGTGGTAGAATTGGGGTTTACTCCTTGCTCCTCACGATACCCAGGAACCTGTTCCCCTTTCATCCAACCTGCTGAATATTGACCTCGAATGGCGGAATTCTCCAGATTATGAATATCTGCTAGGCGAGTTGCTTCAATAACTTTTACTTTTTCTGTCCGAATGCTATCAGCATCTAGAGCATTGGGGGCTTCCATCGCCGTGAGGCAAAACAGCTGCATTAGATGGTTCTGTACCATATCCCGTAATGCTCCAGAGGTCTCATAATAACCGGCTCGCTCCTCAACCCCTACTGTTTCTGCTACAGTAATCTGGACATGGTCAACAAACTGACGATTCCATAAGGGTTCAAAGATGGCATTGGCGAAGCGGAAAACTAACAAATTCTGGACTGTTTCTTTGCCCAGATAGTGATCAATACGATAAACTTGACTTTCTTTACAGACTTTTTGTACTACTCTGTTGAGGGCTTGGGCTGAACTCAAGTCCTTACCGAAAGGTTTTTCAATCACCAAGCGGTGCTTCATAGGATCAGTTACCATTCCCGCTGCTCCCAGCTGTCGGAGAGCTTCCGGGAAAAACTTGGGAGAAACCGCGAGGTAAAATACCCGGTTGCCCATTGTTCCTCGTCTACCATCTAGTTCCCCTAAGAAAGCTTTTAATTTCTGATAGCTTTCTTGTTTGTCCATATTACCGGAACAATAAAAAAGACCTTCAGCAAAGTCTTTCCATACTTCTTCTGATTCAATACCGTCGGAAAACTCTTCAATGCCCTCACGCATTTGTTCCCGGAAATACTCGTGGCTCCAGTCCCGACGTGCCACACCAACAATAGTGATTTCCGGCGGTAGGCGTCGTCCACGTTTGAGTTGATAAAGAGCTGGTACCAGTTTGCGTTTGGTAAGATCTCCAGATGCACCAAAAATCACTAAAATTAAAGGTTCTGGGGTTCGTTCCTGTTGCAAACCAACGCGCAAGGGATTTTCTAACAGAGTCACCATGGGGAATTGAGAATTGAGAATTGAGAATTGGGAATTGGGAATTGGGAATTGGGAATTGGGAATTGGGAATTGGTTCAGGTAATTATCCTATCGCCTTTTGTCTAGAACTTGTGGTATTCTCGGTCACTATTTATCTATTTACTAGAGCGTTGGTCAAGAAACCAGGGTTTCTTTTGGGGAAATTGTGATATTTTTTTGTTGCCCTCACAAGAAACCCGGTTTCAAGAGAATACTTGACTAGCTAGTAATGACAAATGACCAATGACCAATGACCAATGACCAATGACAAACGACCAATGACCAATGACCAATGACCAATAACAAATAACAAATAACAAACGACAAACGACAATTTACACTGCTGCCAACTGATTGACTTTGCCTTCTAGAGATGACATTAAGGATTCAAAAGGCTTAATGAATTTGTCAATTCCTTCACTAAGTAGTTCCTCCATAACGTTGTCTAGATGGATCTTGACCTCTGGGTCTTGGAGTGTTTCAATCAACTGATAAGCTTCCTCAACAGCAGTTTCTACACGACTGGCAGGGTCACAATGATCAGCACAGGCTTCAATCGTGCTAGGGGGTAAGGTATTGACAGTATCGGGACCAACTAGCTCATCAACATACATGACATCGCTGTAGGCAGGGTTTTTGGTGCTGGTACTAGCCCAAAGTAAGCGTTGAACCTTGGCTCCTTTAGCTGATAAAGCCTTCCAGCGATCGCTCTGAATAATTTTCTTGTATTCTTGATAAGCAATTTTGGCATTAGCGATCGCTACTTTGCCCTTAATGTTCTCTAGCTTCCCTGTGAGGTTAGGCTCATCGACATTTGCTAGCTTTTGATCAACCAACCCATCTATCTTGGTATCAATCCGGCTGAGGAAGAAGCTGGCTACTGAGGAAATATTACTGATGTCTTTACCTTCTGCTACCCGCTGTTCTAAACCCCGGATATAAGCCCAAGCAGTGTCAATGTAACTCTGTACGGAGAACAATAAGGTAACATTAACATTGATGCCTTCGCTAATCACCCGCTCTACTGCTGGTAAGCCTTCAGGAGTACCAGGAATTTTGATCATCACGTTTTCGCGACCAATGGCCTGGTAATAGCGAATGGCTTCTTTGATCGTGCTTTCGGTATCTGCGGCAATGTTAGGTGGTACTTCAATACTAACATAACCATCGAAACCGTTGGTTTCCTTATAAACAGGTTGAAAGATATCGCAGGCATTGCGGATGTCTTCAAATACTAAGGACTCATAAATCTCCATCACCGATTTATTTGCCCGAATGCCTGTATCAATAGCCTTATCATAGACAGCATTCCCCGCGATCGCTTTTTCAAAAATGGCAGGGTTAGAGGTAATCCCACAAATACCGCGCTCACTAATCAGTTGCTTGAGTTCTCCCGACTCAATGATTGTACGGCTTAGATTATCCATCCAGATACTCTGACCGTAAGTTTTTTCAATTTGGAAGATGGGATTGTCGGCTGTCACTGTCATAAATTAACTCCTGGTGCTGATACTCTGTAAAGATGGTCGATGAAAGTGCGAAGTAAAGCGATTTAGTCAAGGATTCCTTATTGTTAGCAAATCCTTAGCAATAACCAGAAATCTTTCTTAATAATTCATATTTCAATGCTTGATCCTAACTAACGCCCTATCGGCAATCCTTCTCGGGACTCTCGTGCCCTATCCTGAATAAAAGATTTTACAAGAGCTACATTTTCTTTGCTACCAATAATCAATGGTGTACGGGAGTGAAGCTTTTCTGGTAAGACATCCAGAATATCTTCATTTCCTGTACTTGCTGCGCCACCAGCTTGCTCAATTAAAAAGGCCAGGGGGGAAGATTCGTACAATAGACGCAACTTACCTTCCGGCTTTCTCACCGTACCGGGATACAAGAAGACCCCACCCTGGAATAAAATCCGGTGGAAATCTCCTACCAATGCCCCAATATACCGGGCAGTATATCCTTCATGGCGATGGACATAACGAATGTAATCCCGGATGGACTCTTCCCACTGCCAGAAGTTTCCTTCATTGGTGCTGTAAACCGGACCATGTTCTGGTACCTGAATGTTGGCACTCGAGAGGATAAATTCACCTAAGCTAGGATCGAGGACGAAAGCGTGAACACCAGTGCCAATGGAATACACCAGCA
>JAAHGR010001259.1 GCA_010672425.1 Symploca sp. SIO2E6 | reverse complement strand
TTATTGAACTCCCGTTTAAAACGGAACAAAATCAAAAAGGTAGTACACACAATTTCCAACCTTAGGTTAATACCCAAGATATTATCTTGGTATATCGATTAAGCAGATGAAAGTCCAAAAAACTTGTTCATACTTTTACGCAATTCCTTTTCAAACTCTTCTTTAACAAATTTTTCAAAAGTAGCTTTATCCTTAAAGTTTAAGTTCTGCTCCTTCATTTTCATGTGAATCCAACGCTCGATGAATTTAATTTGTCTTCTAGCTTGCTCTTTGGCTTTTCTAGGAGGATTTTTATTTATATTGTTGTCTTTTATATCTTGGTCTGTACTTTGAGAATCTTCATTTACCCTATCCATCGCTGCAACAGCACCCTGTTGAGATGGTGGGAATAAACCACCACCTCCGTGTCGCTTGTCATATTTCTCTCCTTGAGCATTAAAGGCTTCTTCAAAGTTCATTTCTCTTTTGCCAATCATTTCCACTAGCATTGGGGGAAATACTGTTGCGGCATCATCCCGTGAGCCTTCAACATGAAAAATAAGTCGATTTAATTGAGCAAAATGCTTTGTATACTTTGTCAGAGATGCTGGTACTTTTTTCCCTCTAGCCATGTTCCAGATGGCAATAGCAATTAAACCTTCTCTCCTTTGTTCGCTTACATTCTGCCAACGTGGATTATCAGCTAAATCTCCGTGTATTATATCCAAATGTTTCTTAATGTCAGGATATTTAGCACCTTTGTGTGACAACCTAACCAAATTTGTCCCTTCACTAATTGATTTGTTAGGATGCCATTCACTGGTTACATGATCATTGCCTACTTGAAAGTATTCTGATTCACGGTGCTTACGTTCTCTCACGTTATTTCTTAAATCTTTGATTGCACCTAAATTGCCTACTCCAGATTCAGTTACTAAGGGGTTAGCCCTTTCCTTTCCAGCACCTTGTGTTCTTTGTTCTGCTAAACGCTGGGCAGCTTTCTCAGCTTCAGGATGATTCAGCATTTCTTTCCCAATCTTATGCACTATTCTCAAGGTTTGTCGATCTGTAGGCGTAAAACCCTTCAGAACATTTGCTTTGGGATTGACCTGTGCAACAACTTGAAAGTCATTTGCTCCTTGCTTTTCAAGAGAAAGCTTCTTCAGGCGATATTTAACTCGCCACATTGCCAGCTTTGCACGTAGGTGCATACTGGATGCACCTCGTCTCAGCATTGCACCAATTTTAGGCTGGAGTTCTCTTACAGCTCGATCAAGCTTCTCTTGGTTTTGACTATTTTTGTCTTTTTCTTTCTTGTCCTTATTCTTCTTCCCCTTCTTCCCTTTCTTACCCTTAAACCGCTTCATCAAACTCTTAGCCAAGCCCTTCAACTTACCCGCCACCTTCCGAGCTGCCTTGGCAATCTTAACGATAATGAAGTTAGTAAA
>JAAHGR010001258.1 GCA_010672425.1 Symploca sp. SIO2E6 | reverse complement strand
GTGCTGAACGTTTGAAAGAAAATCTGGAAGAATGGACAGCAGGAGGTAGGAAACGCCATAAATTTTACCTTGATGATGAGCAGCTAGCTGAGGAAATTTACGATTTATTGGGTTATGGTGGGCTAACCCGAGAAATTGTGGACTACCTGATGGCGTTATTGGCTGCTAGTAAGGAATTTCGACCAGTGGAACTGTTCGAGCGTTTGGATGAATTCTATCTTCGCTGGTGTGATGGAGAATTTATTGATCTATCACAGGAAACCCTACCTCAGAAAAAGACACAGCAACTCAAAGATCTAGGAATTCAATTAGGTCAGCGACAGGTGGACATCTATACTGGGTTGAATGTGATGATTTTGCTCCTAGAGTTGCATCGCTATGCTCTTTCTAGAGATGACCTGAAAGATAAAATCGTCTTTTACCCTTGTGGTGAATACAAAACTGAAGGTTTTGATGAAACTCGATTGCTTTGCATTATCGGCTACAGCAATTGTATAGGTATTGACGGTTTCTTCAAGATAGTTGGAAGATTCCTTATTGGCGCAAACCTTAGTGGCGCAAATCTTAATAGCGCAAACCTTATTAGCGCAAACCTTATTAGCGCAAACCTTATTAGCGCAGACCTTAGTAGCACAGACCTTAGTAGCGCAAACCTTAATAGCGCAGACCTTAGTGGCGCAAACCTTAATAGCGCAAACCTTAATAGCGCAGACCTTAGTGGCGCAAACCTTAATGGCGCAGACCTTAGTGGCGCAAACCTTATTGACGCAGACCTTAGTGGCGCAAACCTTATTGACGCAGACCTTAGTGGCGCAAACTTTAGTGGCGCAGACCTTATTGACGCAGACCTTAGTGGCGCAAACCTTATTGGTGCAAACCTTAGTGGTGCAGATCTTAGTGGTGCAAACCTTAGTGGCGCAAACCTTATTGGCGCAAACCTTATTGGCGCAAACCTTAGTGGCGTAGATCTTATTGGCGCAGACCTTAATCGCGCAAACCTTAGTCGCGCATACCTTAGTGATACAAACCTTAGTGATGCAAACCTTAGTGGCGCAAACCTCCAAAATATTATCTGGGATGAGGACACGCAATGGAACAACATCCTAGGCTTTGAGACAGCCATTAATGTGCCAATCACCTTAAAGCAAAAGCTTAATTGATATTATCCCTACTGTTGAAGGAAATGCTAGACAAGGCACTCCCGCATTTTTTTGGCAGAATTTGTGCAAGGTTTCTGTATCAAATGGGCTGAAAATCCTTGCATCTTCGTGAAGGTTATCGACAGGGCGGGTTTTGTCTAACACTTATAGTTGAATGGGTTAAGATATCCCTAAACCCGCCCCTACGAATGTACGGAATTTTCTGCTGATTCTACATTTTACTAAAATGATTAAATAGATGTAGGTTGGGTCGAGGCAACGAGACCA
>JAAHGR010001257.1 GCA_010672425.1 Symploca sp. SIO2E6 | reverse complement strand
GTCGTATTCTCCTTTCCAGATACCTAACTCAACCCCCATGGCTGGAATCGGATAATGGCCGCGTTCATTACTACTGAGAAGCTCATAGTGACCCTCTACCAAGTGATACATCTCTATTGAAGCATTTTTCACCTCATAGATACCATAAAAAGGTACTCTAATTGCTTGCTCATATACCCAAAATTTGCCAGCCTTCTGTTTTTCCTCTTGCTCATCCCAAGATGGAGGGGTTTTGTCTCTCTCCTTGACACCATCCCCTGAGACAAATTCCAGGACAATCAGTGGTGCAACGTATTCCTTCCATAAGACATAAGACCGACGCATCTCACCATCTAGTAGAGGTGGTATTTGAGGAACATAAAACCAATCCGGTGCCTCCGCGCCTCTTTCGGGAGGTTGAGTTAAGCGCCAATAAATGCCACAATCTTGACCAATGCGATACTGTCCATCGGGATGAAGTTGCTGCAAGATGGGTCTGATAGAGTCGGTTAATAAAACGCTTTGGGGATGTTCTTGAAAATTCTTCACAAAAGTACCATCAGATTCTGGTAACTGGGTATGATCTGGGAGAGCAATAGTTGTTGGTTGGGGAAATTTGGCAAGAATCATGGGAGAGCTAGTTATTGGTGAGAGTGTCCTTTTATCATTACATTTGATCAGGGTCAATTCCCATTTGGCGTAACTGTTCTGCTAGTCGCTCAGCTCGTTGTCGTTCTTGTTGAGCTCGTTGTTGTTCTTGTTGAGCTCGTTGTCGTTCCCGCTCAGCTCGTTGTCGTTCCCGCTCAGCTCGTTGTTGTTCTTGCTCAGCTCGTTGTCGTTCTTGCTCTAATTGAGAGGTTAATAACTGTGAGCGCTCATCCCCAGTTAACAACAGATTTCCTTGATTATCCCACCAACGTAGCCAAGGAAGTTTTACCTCGTCGTATTCTCCTTTCCAGATACCTAACTCAACCCCCATGGCTGGAATCGGATAATGGCCGCGTTCATTACTACTGAGAAGCTCATAGTGACCCTCTACCAAGTGATACATCTCTATTGAAGCATTTGCCACCTCATAGATACCATAAAAGGGTACTCTAATTGCTTGCTCATATACCCAAAATTTGCCAGCCTTCTGTTTTTCCTCTTGCTCATCCCAAGAAGGAGGGGTTTTGTCTCTCTCCTTGATACCATCTCCTGAGACAAATTCCAGGACAATCAGTGGTGCAACGTATTCCTTCCATAAGACATAAGACCGTCGCATCTCACCATCTAATAGAGGTGGTATCTGAGGAACATAAAACCAATCCGGTGCTTCAGCACCTCTTTCGGGAGGTTGAGTTAAGCGCCAATAAATGCCACAATCTTGACCAATGCGATACTGTCCATCGGGATGAAGTTGCTGCAAGATGGGTCTGATAGAGTCGGTTAATAAAACGCTTTGGGGAT
>JAAHGR010001256.1 GCA_010672425.1 Symploca sp. SIO2E6 | reverse complement strand
TCCGAGCACAGCAACTGCTCTGACAATCTCTAAGCCGACAGAGATATCTTGATTCATCGCAGAGTATCGGCCTTGAACATTCTGACACGGCATCTTTGTCAGAGAAGCTGTACCAGACACAGGATTTTGAGCCTGGGCAGTGTCTGCCGCATTCACCATCGCCGCTAAAGCAATACCTGCAACAATTTGTCTCACATTCATAGTAAAGTCCCCTTATTCCTCAATTATGATACCTTGGATAGATGCAGTTCACTATATAATGATTAGAGCACAAGGTTTTTTTCCTAGCAATCAATAACATTGATGAAGATGTCTCAACCGCCAGTTGTATTGATTACTACCCAGATAGCCTCTCCAGGGGACAAAAACAAGGAGTTGCGATCGCTCGTGCTTGGGTGAGTAATCCGCAGCTAGTATTAGCAGATCGACTGACTGCTCTAGGATTTACGCATTTACAGGAAATTTGCTATCTGCTATCGGAGATAAGATGAAGTCTAAAGTATTAATTGCTACATTTATTCTAATATTACTGTCTAGTTGTGGTAAAGCCAAGCAAGAACCTGAACTATCGCAAGCTAGTCCAGAAGCAAAGGAAGAGTCAAACTATGGTGAAAGCAAGAGAAGCAACGCTGTTAATAATAAAATTGATTCAAAAGTAGCAAAAGCAGCAGGATTAAGTGCTGGTCAAACTAAAAAGCTAGAAGTCCTAAAAAACTATAATCCTTTTCCAAATTTTAGTACTACTAAAGATTCCTATTATACAGTAATTTTACCAACTCACATTCCACAAGGCTTTAAGATAGATAAATTTGAAGTAGGAAAGGAGCTTATTTTATACAAGATTGTTTATAAAGATAATAACAATTATTGCTTTGCAATTAGTGTTTCTGAAGCGCAATTAGGAGGGCCGCCAGCATTTTATAAAAATATTGAAAATATTTATGTCTCAAATATTGGCAATATCCCGCTAGGACATACTGAATTTGATAAATATAGTATTACTCCTCCAATAATGACTCAGTTTATACTATTTGGAGATCATCAAACTAATTTAGGTTCCATTTTTTACGAGTTGTCCTCTCCTAGTTGGACACTTGGAGAATATGATAACTGTGAATTTATTTCTCTTAAAGAAGCAGTAAAAATTATCAAATCTCTTCGATTCTTAAATCCTGAAGACTCAAATAAAAATTTTGAATTTAGTCCCTTTGTTTCTGTTCCACCACCTGGTTTCAAGTAACCGAACTGTTTAAACTACTATCGGTACATTTGAGTACCTTCTGACTTCCCCACTGTTCCGCTATTCTAGAAAATGAATTATTGGGAGATAAGATGAAGTCTAAAGTATTAATTGCTACAATTATTTTAATATTGCTGTCTAGTTGTGGTAAAACCAAGCAAGAACCTGCACTACCGCAGGCTAGTCCAGA
>JAAHGR010001255.1 GCA_010672425.1 Symploca sp. SIO2E6 | reverse complement strand
TCAAGCTCAAAGAGATTGAACCTGAAAATTTGCAGGCAGTAGAAGTTTTTCTCGAATTATTACAGAATACACAGGATTGGGATATTGCTCGTTGGTCTGCTCAAAGCCTAGGGGAAATCGGTAATAATAAGTTAGAGGTTGTGCAAACACTATTGGATTTGCTCATCTCAACCCCGGAGCGACGAATTGCACGTAGCACAGTGTATGGTTTAAAGCAAGTTTTTGCTGCTGATGGTTTAGCACTACTGGTAACTAGCTTGAAAGGCTACCTTAATGATGAAACCTGGGAAAATAACTTTCCTCTTTACACTTATGCATTTGAGATCCTGTGGCATTGCGCTTCCAGAATGCCTTATCCTGATTTCTACGCCTTGTGGCATGGTAAGGAAACCGAAAGTGAGAATTGATGTTATCTCAAGTTCGGTTGAATACTTACACTTTGGTGGCAATAATGTGCGTTGTTGATCCCCCTCCCGTCCCCCTTTGGATCCCCCTAAATCCCCCTTAATAAGGGGGACTTTAAATCCGGTCCCTTGTAACTAGCAACTTACGTTAATTAGATGTTAGGTGGTAGGTTAATGAAGTAAAAAATTAACTGTAGAACAGGCTTCCATACTGTCTTAAGGTGGAACAGGCTGGAAGCCTGTTTTAAGCATCTTGCTTTACTATGTATCGAGATTGATTGTAATTTTGCTGTTTTTTTGTTATTATTGGAACAATGGAATAGGTGTGCGCCTATAAAGTCCAAATGACTAGGTTGGCCTCTAACTATTGTTTCATTAAACCCCGTTGAAATAATTTTGCTGGTGAGACACGGGTGATAATCGTTATACCGCAGAAGATGCTTCGCTTTGGCTAGACCACAAATAAGGAACCGCGAAACCCGCTCTGAGACGTGCCTGCTTTTATGATGCCCGAAGGGCTGTTGGCGTGTCTGGTACAATATGCGACAATATATACCGGATTTGGTATGAACTCCTTAACTTACCTAATGCAAACCCTTCCCCACGATTTTCTGACTCAACTGGCTCGCGATTATGATTTGTCTCCGGAACAGGAAGAGGCTTTTGTGACATGGTTCAGTAGTAAGGAGAATGACTTATCAGTAGCAGAATCTATTCATATTTCTCCTAACGCTTTCCGTACTCGGATGAGCCAAGTATACAAAAAGTTCAGTATCGGGGGTCGAAGACCTGGTAAAAGTCGTTTGCTGCATGATTTACTGCTCCAAAAGTATCAGCAAGCTCATCCGATTCCTGAACCTGCTGGTAATGACTTAGATCTTGATGCCTTAGTGCAGGAGGTAAAGCAGAAAATTCAACCCAGCATTCAAGAGCAGTGTGGCACTATGAAAGTGCTGGACATGACTCAGCCTATCGGTTTGAAGGACATTTATACTAATGTCAATATCCTCGAAAAAATTACTGGGCGCAGGCGG
>JAAHGR010001254.1 GCA_010672425.1 Symploca sp. SIO2E6 | reverse complement strand
CCCAATTCCCAATTCCCAATTCCCAATTCCCAATTCCCAATTCCCAATTCCCAATTCCCAATTCCCAATTCCCAATTCCCAATTCCCAATTCCCAATTCCCAATTCCCAATTCCCAATTCCCAATTCTCAATTCCCCACTTGTTGCATAAAAAACTCTTCCAAAGAAATATTTTCCGTACCCAAAAGTTCATCTAGGGAGCCGATACACAATAATTCACCAGCATTAAGAATAGCAATGCGATCGCAAATCTTCTCAACATCTGACAGTATATGACTATTGAAAAAAATTGTCTTACCTTGGGCTTGGAGAGAGAGAATAATCTCCCGAATCTGGTAGCGTCCCATCGGATCAAGACCGGACATCGGCTCATCCAAAAATACCACTTCCGGATCATTGATAATTGCCTGTGCTACCCCAATCCGCTGTAGCATCCCTTTAGAATACTGCCGCAGCTGCTTGTTTTTGGCAGCTGACTGGGATAAACCAACTAACTCCAGCAACAGGGGAATACGCTGTCGCTGCATCTCGGTAGGAATTTGAAATAGTCCCGCAGTAAATTGCAAAAATTCCCAACCTGTCAGATAATCGTAGAAATAGGCATTTTCTGGCAAATAACCGATTTTCTGCTTAGTAGCGCGATCGCCTAGAGGTTTTCCCAACAACAATCCTCGTCCAGAAGTCGGACGCACAATACTCAACAGCAGCTTTAATAGGGTAGTTTTCCCCGCACCATTAGGACCAAGCAAGCCAAATGTTTCTCCTTGATGGACTCTCAAGGAGCAATTTTTCAAGGATGCAATTTTTTGATTCATCCAGAAACCAGTGCGATAGACTTTGGTCAGTTGGGAAGTCTCTACCACTGATCTCTGTTCAACGGTAGTTGGTTCAGTTGGCAAATTGGCAGTAGATTTCATCAAGGTTCCTGAGGTCTTGTTAGGAAGCACTTACCATATTGTTCAGGTTGAGTGCTTAGGTCTCCTTATTTATCTATTCCCAATTTGGCTGACTTTGGTATCATTCGTGATTCAAGTGTTTAAGAAGCCCAGGGTTTAAGAACCTCGACTTCTTAAGCGCTGGGAAACTAGGGCAGATAGATTCTCTATATGTCCTAGTGTACCTCTGTGGTTATTTCTTCTAATTGCTGCCACTGGCAGGATGCCAGTTCCACGGTAGAAAATAGTTTATATGACAACACCTACTCCATTATTAGATATAGTCCCAAAAACAGCAGCATTTGTCAAGAATTGAGATAGGACAGATAAATTACCTTTGTGCCCTTTGTGTCTTTGTGGTTATTTCTTCTAATTGTTGCCACTGGCAGGATGCCAGTTCCACGGTAGAAAATAGTTTATATGACAACACCTACTCCATTATTAGATATAGTCCCAAAAACAGCAGCATTTGTCAAGAATTGAGATAGGACAGATAAATTACCT
>JAAHGR010001253.1 GCA_010672425.1 Symploca sp. SIO2E6 | reverse complement strand
TGGTAGTTATATGGTTGGAGCTAATGTATCACTTACTGGTTTTACGGGAAACATGGTTAACGGTAAATATGCAATTAGTCGTGCTATCCATCGCCTTGATTCTGATGGGTGGACAACGGATTTAGAACTTTACATGATTTTTAGTTAAATGGGATTGAGATAGACGCGGGGACGCGGGGACGCGGAGAGAGAGTTTATCCATCATTACCACCTAACACCTAACACCTAATACCTTCTCATGGAAGTTCCCACGCTTATTGAATTACAAGAAAGCATTTCTGCTATTTTGATCGACATAGAGAAAAGCAGGCTCTATGAAGCGATAGACCTGAATTCAACTGAGTCAATCAGAGTAGCAAAAAATGCCATCATTGAAGCGATCGCACTCCACGAGCCACGGGTTACAGTAGTGGAAATTAGGGTCACCAGCGAGGGTAGAAAACTCGGCTTAGATATTGAGTGGAAACCTGTAGGGGACTTCCTGTTTGAGGAACTGTTATTTCTCACCTATGACGGTTCTACTGGTTACGATGGGAGTTTTGAATATAGCTGAATGAATGTAGAATGTAGAATGTAGAAAAAAAACAATTCTAAATTCTACATTCTACATTCCTTTTTACCCACTAAACTGCGCCAGTAATTCCTCACGAGATAATTGCAAAATCAATTGAGTGGATTCCTTGGCTGGCAATTGGCTCAAAGGCTCGACAATTTGGGATAATGCTTCATCTATTTCCCCAAATTGTACCTCCAGCATACTTTCAAGCATGAGACGCATTCCTTGTTGCATCCCTTGTTGTATCGCTTGTTTCATCGCTTGTTGTATACCTTTTTGTTCTCCTTCCCGAAAGGCTTCTTCCCGCCATTGCAGATACAAAGGTGATAATTTCATGATTAAATTCTGCTCAATTTTGCTCACTAAACTGCGACAATAGTCCCTCACGAGATAATTGCCAAATCAATTCGGTAGATTCCTTAGCTGGCAATAGGCTCAAAGGCTCAACAATTTGGGATAATGCCTCATCTATTGCCCCAAATTTTACCTCCAGCATACTTTCAACCATGAGACGCATTCCTTGTTGTTCTCCTTCACGAAGAGTTTCTTCCCGCCATTGCAGATACAAAGGTGATAATTTCATAATTAAATTCTGCTCCTCGTCATCTAATTGTTGAGTTGTCTGTAAGTTGGCTTTTAAGTTGGTCAATAATTTGAGAGCATTTAACCGTAAGGGATTCGTTGGAGGTAGTGCTTTGATTTCATCAATGGCTTCCTCCTGAACTCTCCCCCTACCTAACAATCTAATCCAGAGGGTATCTTTAGTTCGAGGTAACTTATGAATGGCGACAATCGCCGTGCGGAAATACTCTGGTAAAAAATAGATTCCCTCTCCCCAATTGTCTAGATCAATTTTAGCTCCAAGTCCTTCGAGTAGGGATG
>JAAHGR010001252.1 GCA_010672425.1 Symploca sp. SIO2E6 | reverse complement strand
GGTGAGGAAACGACCCAAACTTGGATTGTAAAGACGCGCCCGCAGGTAGGTAAGGCTACTGGCAGGGTCTCGCTGCTGATCCGTGTGGGCAAACATAGTATCGTGGCTAAGGCATGGTCGCGGAAATAATCAGGAACATTCCGTGGGCAGTGGCGTAATAACGATAAACCATTTACCAAGTTCCTCTTCCCGTTGAAAACGTTGTTCAAGTTTAGCCATAGCGAACTGGCTCAATTTCTTACCCGTCTCATAAACACGCTCCACAATCTTTACAATAGGAGAGACGCCGTTCCATTTCATAGTTTGAGCAAATTTCAAAACCGTTTCGACACTGTCGAGTAAACTACCGTTCCAGTGTTGCTCTAAGCGCCCCCAAACCCGCTCAATCGCATTATATTTACTGTGATAAGGAGGATAGTAAGCCAAGCGAACGGTTATATTGTGAAGATCGGCCAATTGTGTCATCCGGTACATAAATTGCGTTCGACGACTATGATTTTCTGGCCCATTGTCCTGATAGAGTAAAAGTGTATCAACCTGCGGTAACTCGACTTTGATCTGTTGCCAACAATCTGTGAGACAATCAGCGATGAAGTCGCTAGTCACTCTACCCGTCGTAAAATAAAGATAGACACGGTCGTAATCAGGCAACAAAATACCAAATGGGGTCACTTTCTCATCTGGTTGAAAATCATGGTCATATCCTTTGGTCACCACACGGCTTTTTCCCTGACGGCTAAATGCCCCCACCTTCACAGTCGCTTTAGCATCCAATGAAACTCTTAAAACACTCTTTTTCAACTTGACCTCTTGTTTGACTTCTTCCAACCGTTGAAAAATAGCAT
The DNA here is from genome assembly GCA_010672425.1 of Symploca sp. SIO2E6. GTDB lineage: Bacteria > Cyanobacteriota > Cyanobacteriia > Cyanobacteriales > Coleofasciculaceae > Caldora. The sequence goes on along the minus strand of JAAHGR010001252.1, from coordinate 596 downwards.
CTGTCTCTTTTATTTTTTTTGGGGCTTACTCTTGACAACTGTTTTGAGATGGTACCCCAGTTTGTTCAGTTTGACCCCGATCGTCTTTGCGGTCGGTAACTGGCTATCCTCATATCCTTTTTGGTCGATTAATTGCTGCCGCACCTCCGCCGCGCTTAATCGTGTATACAATCGTTCTGTCTTAAATGTGGCATCTGTCTGACTTTGGCTATCGACAATTTCTTTCATATCCTCAAGGAGATGGGGTAACTTGGTTTCGGCACTTTTTTGTCCTCGCAAATGAAACGCATCAAGGCATTCTATCCCTGTTCTCAACTCCTGTTGTCCCTTCCAAATTGTATTTTTGTCCCAGCCTAATTGTTCCCGTGCATATTTCAAGCCACCTCTTCCAAGGCTTTTGACGGTACGTGCCATAAATAGCCGTTTTTGGTGTCCTTTCAACACTTTGGCCGTTTCAACAAACAACTCTTTCATTTCTGGTGTTACGCTTTCTACTAATTTCATTCTTCTAGTTTAGCTTGTTTCCTCATTTTTTGTCAGAACGTGCCTTATTGGGGAAAATGTCTAACTTTTCAGCAGCAAACTGGAGGATGAGG
>JAAHGR010001251.1 GCA_010672425.1 Symploca sp. SIO2E6 | reverse complement strand
ACTACTGGTTCAATGCCTATAGTTTGTAATAAACGTTTGCGTGCTGATGAAGCGGAGGCGAGGACAAAGGTTGGGATGTATTTGGACACAATGAATTGGGAATTGGGAATTGGGAATTGGGAATTGGGAATTGGGAATTGGGAATCAATTTTTAGCCTAAAATCATTGTACAGCAAAGATTGTCTAATTTATTTTATGCAAATTCACCACACTTAATCAAATCGAGTCATGCTTCATTCTACATTCTAAATTCTACATTCTAAATTCTACATTCTAAATTCTACATTCTAACAACTTCGTAGGATGAGAGCAAATCCTCGCAGTATGGGAAGCGAGCGCTCAATTCTCAATTCTCAATTCTCAATTCTTCGTTCTCAATCCATTGTACAAAAAAATGGCCAAAACCCTCAGTTTGCGCTATTCTAGAACAATACACCATTCCCAAAGCCCGCCAATGATTGCTTTACCAGATCGCAATTTGATGAGTGCAGAAGCATACCTGGTTTGGGAACCTACCCAAGAGGGACGCTACGAGTATTGGGATGGGGACATCGTGGCCATGAGTGGCGGAACTCGCTACCACAATCGGGTTTCGGGAAATTTCTTCAGACTTCTAGATGATGCTCTGGTAGATGGCCTCTGTGAGGTTTACGTTGTGGATATAAAGGTGCAGGTGGAACCCGGGAAAAAGTATTTTTTCCCGATGTGGTGGTGACTTGTGACGAGCGGGATATTGATGCACAACTGGTACAATTCCCTTGTTTGATTATCGAAGTTCTATCCCCTTCCACGGAAGCAATAGATAGAGGCATAAAGTTTGCCAAATACCGAAGAGCAGCAACCTTGCAAGAATACATCTTGGTACAAGTCGAGCAGCCAGGAGTAGAAGTATTTCGGCGCAACCAACAGGGACAATGGGTACTATCGGAGTACAGTCTGGGGGAAATGTTACAACTTGAATCAGTGGGTGTAGAGATAGCGATCGCTGATTTGTACCGACAAGTAGAGTTTGAGGCACCATTAGCTGATAATTGAGTTAAGCTCATCCCACGACTTGCATTACGTGGGAGCATCCCATTTTGGAAAAAACATTAGCAAAAGAACGACATGGCAAGGGTTTCAGCCCTATTAAATGAGACAACTCGCCAAAATGGGATGCTCCCCATTACGTGGGATACAAGTGTCATTGGTCATTTGTTATTTGTCATTCCTTCAGGAATAGTATGATCTTATTCTGCCGACCATCTAAAATCTAAAATTGTCTACTTTTCCCCAAATCGAGCCAAAAAACTTTTGCGTCACAGTTTCTCCTCAGGAAACCCTAGAAGTGTCAGCAGCAGGGCATCACCTAGAAATTTCCCCAGATAGGTTGCCAACTCTGTTAATTCAATGTATAGTAGTGATAGCTAAAAAGGCAGGGAGAATATGGGTAAGATTCCAACGGATGGGGATC
>JAAHGR010001250.1 GCA_010672425.1 Symploca sp. SIO2E6 | reverse complement strand
ATTTTTTTATCTGTGTTTTTTACTGGTAATTCTCCAGCATTTGTGCCATTGTTCAAGGTAGTAAGCGAGCCTACTTGAATGGCACAACACATATTTACGATGAGAACCAATATTTGTGCTGTACGAGACCCCTTCCTGTAGAAGCAGAGGTGGTCGAAGCTTCACTGGAAAAACCACTTCTAGGCTTTTTGTTGAGCATTGAGACCCGCACAATGGTTGAGACTGTCCTGGAGATGGCAGCCATAGACAGTTCCAATGACTCCAGCACCGAGGTAATGCCTGGGCTGACGGTGGTTAAGTGGGATGACGAATTTACGGAGGCACTGGGGCGCATGTTGGAGTTGTTAGACGATTCTGTTGCCCTCAGGATGCTCAGCAACGGCAGGATGAAAGAACTGATGTTTACTGTTCTTCGAGGAGAGGCAGGTTCCTCAATTCGCCAAGCTTTTGCGGGAATGCAGAAAATATCACAGGTACTAACCTTTCTGAGAGCTAATCTTCACGAAGCAATCTCGATTGACGATCTAGCCAAGCAGGCAGGTATGAGCCGTGCGGTGTTTCACCGCAAGTTTAAGGAAGTCACGACTTACTCCCCCATTCAATTTATCAAACTCCATCGTCTCAATGATGCGTCCAGGCTCATTGCCAGTGGAACTACGGTTGGTGAGGCGGCATATCAGGTGGGGTATTCTAGCCAGTCCCAGTTCAGTAGAGACTTCCGTAGGTATTTTGGACAATCACCTCGCCAGTGGGGACAAACGAGGGTCGGTCAAGAGAAGCTAGAAACCGGGTTTGGAGGTGACGCTATCAACGAGAGAACAAGGCTCTGACAAGAGAAATCAGGTTTTTTTTACCGGCTCTATAGGCGAGAATGTTTAAGCTTGCCATACCACTACAATAGGTACATTTTCTCGGAGGAAATTACCCGGATTTGATATCAATAATAAACCTGATTTTTCAATCACTAAAATTTAAACCAGAAATCAAGGTTTTTTGTGAAGGACGTTACAGTTAATAAATAAAGTTGGCTTTTCCTTAGACATTATCACAGCCTGAACACAATGATGCTCACTACTTTCACCACTCCCGATTCCACCTTGGCAACCATTGAAGCTGCTTTACCCATTGACCCACAACCCTATAGTGTAAGCGATCGCTCGACGGGTTTAATTGTCGTTGATGTGATTAACGGCTTCTGCACCGTTGGCTCTGGTCCCCTAGCACCAACAGAACCCAATGTTCAAATCGAGACGATGGTAGCAGAGACTAACCGTTTAGCTCAAGCTTTTACCGCTAGAGGTTTACCAGTATTGGCATTTTTGGATACCCACGAACCAGGTAAACCAGAACCACCCTATCCTAACCATTGCGAGAAGGGAACAGGGGAAGAAAAGCTGGTGCCACAACTAGCATGGCTAGAGGGAAACCCTTATACCACCTTAATTGAAAAAGACT
>JAAHGR010000125.1 GCA_010672425.1 Symploca sp. SIO2E6 | reverse complement strand
CAGTAGAAGTCCCCCTTTCTAAGGGGGATTTAGGGGGATTTTTCTTACTGTACCTCATAACATCGCAAAGCGCTGTAAACTCTTTCTGACCATTGCTGCCATCTAGAATATTGTCTCCGGGATTATCATCAGGTGGATTATCTCCAGGATTATCGCCAGGTGGATTATCCCCAGGATTATCGTCAGGTGGATTATCTCCGGGATTGTCGTCAGGTGGATTATCCCCAGGATTATCGTCAGGTGGATTATCTCCAGGATTATCGTCAGGTGGATTATCTCCAGGATTATCGTCAGTTGATACAACCTCTGTATTATCGTCAGGTGGCACAACCTCTGTATTATCGTCAGGTGGCACAACCTCTGTATTATTGTCAGTTGATACAACCTCTGTATTATTGTCAGTTGATACAACCTCTGTATTATTGTCAGGTAGAGAATCACCACTGTCGTTAGCGGGTAATTCACTTAAGAAACCGGGTTTAAGTTGGGAAAATTCAGAGATTTCGTTGTCATCTCCAGAAGAAACCCGATTTTTGATAACATTTGACTGGTTCTGTAGGTTATCTTCGTCAGGCAATAGAAAAGCTTGTGCCTCGGTGGCAGAAACCAAAGCATTCAGTAGTTGATTATTAAAACTGAGGTGGTTTCTTTGGGTGAGTCCCAGAATCTCTTAGGTCTCCCTAACATATCCAGGCGTGTTGTGTACACTATCTACCAGAATAAGTTATGTCCCGCACAGTTTGAGTGTATTGAAACAGCTACTCCCTAATCTTCAGTAGACCAGGCTTCATCAAGATCGTCACTTATGATAATATCATAAAATCAATTTAGGGGCTCGTGACCGTTTGAATTCTTCAATCTAAAATCTAAAATCTAAAATCTAAAATCTCTCTGGTCAATAAAAAGCTATAGGCTGACAGGACTGAGATGGTTGAGACACTGCTAAATCGTAGTTGGTTTGTAGATTCATCCAAAACTGGGGTGAAGTGGAAAATGCTCCAGCAAGTAACCAGGCTGTAGCTGGAGTAATCCCTCTTTTACCTTGCACAATTTCCTTAATTCTTTGTACGGGAATATCTAAGTGTTCAGCTAGTGCTACCTGAGTCAAGTTTAGAGGCTGGAGAAATTCTGCTGCTAAAATTTCTCCCGGATGGGTAGGTATTCTGTTGGTTGGTAACATCATTAGTTTCTCAAGATTGTAGTGGGAGCATCTTGCTCCCTCGGGTGTAATACCAAATCCGTTTATTATACCCTCTGCTTGCTATACAAGCATTTTACTATAGATTGTCACCTCATCAGAATCTAGAATATTATCTCCAGGATTATTATCCTCACCTTCATTGTCAGGTGGATTATCATCGCCACTATTGTGATCAGGCGGGTTATCATTTCCATAATTGTCATGTGAATTGTCGCTAATAATGTTAACGCTCTCTTTCCGTGACCAGAAAAATATATCACTACTACTGCCAAAAATTAGTTGATTGTTACCAGCACCACCGTTGAGCAGATCATCCTCGGTATCACCAACAAGGTAGTCATTGCTACTATCTCCAAGAAGAATATCGTTACCAATACCTACTCTGAGTAAATCATCACCTCCATGTCCTGTAAGTGTATCATTACCAACCTGAGCATTAATTACGTCATCAGAGTTGTTAAACCCTTGAGTGTGGTTATCCAGTTCATTGAAGAAAGCGACAGTGTTTTCCGGGAAAACACTGACATGATTGTCTTCAGCGTTGATGATATCAATATTCTCAACAAATTTCGTCTGACTATTGTTGCTGTCAAGAATATAATCCCCAGGATTATTGTCCGGTGGATTATCTCTAGGATTGCCGTCTGGTGGATTATTGCTGCCACTATTGACTTTGAGTAGAGCATCACTACTATTATTAGCAGTTAATTGAGTCAAGAAACCTGGTTTCTTGTGGGAAAATGCTGATATTTCTTTGTCAAGAAGTTGATTTTGAGATAAGCGATCGCTATTCTCTGTCCTAGCAAACTCTCCAGTTTCAGATAGATGTGGAACTCTATCCATTAGTGCAACTATTCCATCACTTATTATATCCATAGTCCTGATGAAGTGATTTGAGGTAGCAGGTCGGTGGCGAAGAGTGGAACTGCTACGATAAACAGGATTATCTGTATCCCTCGACAATTGGGGATGAGAGTCGATATATTTCTTTAGTTTTAGCGCAACATCTAATGCAGTTTGTCCATAGAACTCTTCCCAAATATCCAGTTCTGGCTTGCGAAGGAAAGCTCGGTGTTCTTCAGTACGTCCATCTAGATCAATGTAAGCGGTTTGTTCTTTATAGGAGAAGGTGAATCCTCTGTTGGTGGGTGATAGTGTGACATCTGCCATAAGTTATGTTTTTCATAAATAAGTTGAGTTGATCTTGCATTTTGTAACCATGTAGTTCATCGGTATTTCAAAACATTACAATTCAAAAAGGTAGCTCATAGCCTTTGTACACCAACTCATGTCGCAAAGTCACCACAGACAAAGCTTTCATCTCTTTGTCTCGCTGAGACCTAATTTTCCTCAGTCTATTTCTCATTTTATCTCTTAGCCCCGGATTTTGTAACAATTCCTTAACCTTCTGCCAGGAAATATCTGTACGAGTAGGTTCGGCAAAAATGGCTTTGAAAGTCTCGTACTGTGAGTCACTCAGATTGTAGGGATTTTTGGCTTCACTAAGCCACTGACGTTGAAATCTCAGCTCTAGATCCTGTGCCTTCTGCTCAGCTGCTGTTGATAATTCTGGCTGATTTAGAGATGTGTATAGCTCACTCATGGCTCTATAAGTTTGAGCCTCATACCAATGGGAGTCAAGTTTTCGGTATAGACTTTGAGCCTTCTGATAGTAAGACAATGCCTCATTATATTGATGGGAAGATGTGAGAACTTCCCCCATTGCTTCGAGGGTTCTAGCCTGACCTACACGAGAGCCAATTTCTTGGTATAATACTTGTGCCTGTTGGTAATACTCCAATGCCCGATCTGGTTGTTCAAGGGAATAATGCAAATTGCCAGTTATTCGGAGAGTTTTGGCTTTGTTTAACCAGTCTTCTCTTATTCCGTATAATTCCTGTGCCTGTTCATAGTTTTCCAAAGCTTCATCAGGTTGATGGAAAAGCTCTTGTTGCACTTTACCAATGGTTCTTGTGGTTTCCGCTAAAAGCTCAGTATCTTTCTTGAGCTCTTGAGCGGCAATTTTGAGAGCTTGCAAAGCAGTATCCCCTTGCTTAGCTTGTAGGGCAGTTTGCCCTTGCCAAAAACAGATTCCTCCTCTAGCTAGTCCAGTTACTCGTCCAGAGTCTACCTGTTCCATTAAAGTATTTACTAAGGATTCTATTTCAGTGGAGAAGAAAGACGAATGCCACTTGGCTGCTATCTTCCAAAAGTGCTTTGTAGCTTCCATTTGGTCATCGGTTATAATCAAATGATAGAGCCATTCAATACGATCCATTGGTTCATCACTAAAGGAAAAGTATAGAGCTGCCAGTTTCGACAGGTTGAGGAATTGCTCAGTATCTTTGTTAAATAAGTCTTCTAATATCCATTTACGGTGAAATTCCTGGATGCGATAACCTTGCATCTGTGGTATGGTCTCCACAAAATCCAAAGTGAACAATTTAGTATAAAGTTTGGAAAAATCAGCTTGTAAATCAGGAAGCAATGCCCTTAAAATATTTCTGTTGAACCAGTGAGGAATAGCTGCCGCACATACAATTTTATACAAAAAAGCATCTTTCTTAATATCCTGTAACTGAACACCATGAATCTGCCTAGCCCTTGCTTCATGGGTCTGTGCATTAGCCAACAAAGAGAGTAAATTATTGTTCATAATTCTCTTATCTGTTTTCGGCTAAGAGTTTTAATGACTTGGCAACGTTTGCAGGATGCCCTTGAGCCGCATTGACAACCTCCTCAACCTCCTCTCGACTCAGGTGCTGCCATCCTCGCTCTTGACAATATTGATACCATGCTTCCACATCCCAAATTTCCTGTAAACAAAGATTTTCGCTGTAATCATCCCATTCTATCGTAGCTTGTGGTATCGAATCTCCAGCAATGATAACAGCTAATCGAGGTGTAGCGATCGCGTCTAAGATAAAATCTCCTCGAATCCAATCTTGCAATTCGCTAGTAGCAGATTCAAACTCATCTAAAAAAATCACAACCTGCTGATTGAGCTGTTGTAAGTCTGTGAAGAATGCTTGGGTCACCTCCGTCCAAAGACGACTAAGGTACTTTCTAAAAGGGTTTTCTCTATCATCCTCCAGATCTATCTGCTCTGGCATATGTTTTAAGAATTCTTCCTGCTTCTGCCAGTAATTTTTCTCTTTTGTCTCTAGGTTGAGAAAATACTGGCTTCCCAATTGCCGACTGACACTTTCCAACAGATGCCTACGCCCTTTACGAGAAGCGACTTGAAGTGAAATTGGTATACAATGTACATCCGTCACTGACGAATATTTTTCCACAAATTTTTTCCACAACTTCCTTCTGCCAAACCCTGGAGGAGCCTTAATCAGCAAGATCTTGGGATGTTGTTGTTGAACCATTTGTTCTAAGAGTCGCAATTCTTGAGTGCGGTTTGCCATAAAAACTGGCTTACCAATGGTTGGAGGGATCTTATTGGAGTTAGTGGGTTGAGCTTGTTGATAGCCTGCTTCTAGTTGCTTAGATTTCTCAGGTCTTTTGCTCTCCCACTCTTGGTCAAACCGTTCTAGATTTTTAGTTTTATCTTTTGACCATAGGGTTAGGGTAAAATTCCAGTCTTCTGAACCCCGCTTCTTGACACGATTATCTGCCAAAATCTTCAGAAAGTCTTTCATCAGATTCAGGGCTTGCCGGATCTGCTCCTTACTAAGCTTACCTGGATGGTTATCCTTGTCGGTCAGTTCGACTAAAAATCTAAGCTGGGTTTCGATTATCAGCTTGGGACTAGTCGAATTCTCAGATTCCCAACGATATATGATGCTCTTTTCAAGATGCTCACACCCCTCCAACTCGTAATTAACAAACGCCAGCAATGCTTCCAACAGGCGACATACTCTTGCTTTTGATGTAGGTCCGTAGGTAGCTCTTGGCATAGATCTAAGCTGTAGGTTTGCTCAAAAAGTTTAGTTTTAGGGTACATAAGCCCCAAACTAACTTACCTACCCCAAACTTTTTTTTTATCGTTATAGGCAGATTTTCAGTTTGTTTTAATTGCACTTGCTTCATGTTACTACCCTAAAGTGACATTAGTCACATATATGAGTTCGCAAAACAAAAGCAACTATAGAACGTAATATTGCTGGACAAAAAAAGACGAGGTTCCAGCTCGTCTTGATCTACAATATTATGACTAGATATTTATGAGTGCCTCACACTCTCCAAATCTAGTTGTCTTGTTTCTCATCCTTTTGCTTTGTTTGCCGCTTCTTCTGCTGGAGACTATCGTCAACGCTATTAAGTAGTTGGACAATCGCCGGAGGGATCGTTTCTGTCCCTGGCTGGGGTTTGCCATTTTGGTTGATAACACCCACTACAAACACCCAGCAAAGTATAGAGGCGGCTAATAAGCGTACAGAATCGATAAATCTCATGACTTTTTCTCCATGTAGAGACTACAGAGTTCTCTGACGTGGGTTGTTATAGCCTAAAGTCAGTGAGCGCAGGACAGTGCCTAGTAGCACCTAAAGCAGGCTAGGCGCTGTAAACCTGCTTTGGCCACTTATAGCATAACAACTCCTATTATTAAATAGCAACCCTGATTATTGTCTCAAATTGCCTCAAAAGAGAGTGAATCAATAACTAAGGAAGGGTGAGCAAATCCTTGCAGCATTGAATTTGACCCAATTTTTATGAAAGGTTGCAACATTCCTCGTGGCTGCAGCAATACCTACCCTGCCAAACACTAAAAGTGCGATCGCTCAAGATCCCCAACTTCTTAATCGAACCTGTGATTAGCACTCGATAAAGCGATACAAGAAGTCGGGGATCTAGTAACCGATGGTAGTCTGACAACCTTTGTGTCCTTTGTGTCTTTGTGGTTCATTCACGATATAAGATACTAAAACAATCCAAGATCAAAAGTCATGCCAATGGTAGTCCGACAACCTCGATACAGCAAAGAAGAATTTGCTCGACTTGGTGATGTAATATACGAAACCTTAGTACGTCCTCAAGTCGAAGCAGGGAATCACGGCAAGATTGTGGCAATTGATCTGGAAACGGGAGATTTTGAAGTGGATGAGAGTGAAATAGCTGCTTGCGATTATTTTAGCTGTGTCGCGCCACTACAAGTCAACACTTACCTCCGAGCGCTCACCGTTAATTAGGTAAAAAGCCTGCTGTAGTGCATCAAGGCGATTGATTACCCGATTTCGTGGCGGTAAGTTCTCCAAGATCTCCAAACGTAACAGTCTCTTTTGGACATCACCAGAAGCGCCAACAATGAACACCTCACGACGTTTCTCAACAGCATCCTTAATCATAGTCTCGATCGCTAAAGAAGCAGTAACCCCCAAAATTGGTACATCGCTGAAATCCAGAATCAAGATATCATAGTTTTCCACGATCGCCATCCGCCGGGAAATGGATTTTGCAGCTCCAAAACTCATGGGTCCGCCGAGACGAAACAGTAGAATACGACCATCAGCTTGTCGCAAAAGCTGTTTCTCCTCATGGCTTAATCGCATCTCATCGTTGGGAGTAGTAGTAGCTTTGATCTCGCTAGCCTGCCAATCAGTTAGTTTTTGCATCGTTAAGAGATTAGCAACAAATACCCCAACAGCCACTGCAGTAATCAAGTCTACAAATACTGTTAACAACAACACTACATACATAATCCCTGTAGCCTTCATTGATATCCGGTGAGCACGTTTGAGGAAACTCCAGTCAATAATATCGATGCCAACTTTGATCAGGATGCCAGCCAGGATCGCCTGGGGAATACTCTCTGTCAACTTACCTGCACCCAAAACAATAACCAGCAGAATTGAACCATGAATAACCCCAGAGAGGGGTGTTTTACCCCCAGCACGAACATTAACTACGGTGCGCATCGTTGCTCCTGCACCAGGTAGTCCACCAAATAATCCCGACATTAAATTACCGATACCCTGACCAATCAATTCCCGGTCAGAGTCATGCTGAGTTCTGGTAATATTGTCAGCAACCAATGAAGTGAGTAGGGAGTCGATGGAACCTAATGTTGCCAGCATCAACCCATAGACAATCATATCCTTGATTTGGTCTAGCTCAAATACTGGCCAATTCGGTTCTGGTAAACCAGTGGGAATATCTCCAATCAGCAGAAGACTACCATCTTGCAGCAAGTAAGTCGCAATCAAAGTACCAACTACTAATGCCAGCAGTGGCGATGGGATTACCCGATTCAGCCTAGCTGGCGCCCCAAAAACAATTGCCAACGTCAGTATTCCGATACCAATTGCTGCGAGATTAGGATTTGCTAGGAATTGTGGCAATTCGCGTAGGGCCTCTACCACATTGCTAGAGCTTTCATACCCTAGCAATGGCGGAATCTGTATCAAAATGATGATGACGCCAATGCCGGACATGAAACCAGATATCACTGTATAGGGCATTAGGGTAATATATTTACCTAGCCGTAGTACCCCGAAGAGAATTTGAAATAACCCACCCAGCATGACTACAGTAAAAGCCATTGCCAAACCAGTCTCGGGATTTTTCTCAATCAGAGCCTTAAAGACTGTAGCCATCACCACCGTCATCGGACCAGTTGGGCCAGAAATTTGTGAAGGAGTACCTCCACACAAAGCCGCTAGCAGACCGACAAAAATAGCTCCGTAAAGACCATGAATTGCTCCAGCACCGGAAGATACTCCAAAAGCGAGTGCTAAAGGTAAGGCAACGATCGCAGCAGTTACACCACCAAATAGATCGCCCCGCAGGTTATGAAAACGTAAAGGATTAACTATTTGCATCAGGGGAGTAATTAGTCATTAGTCATTAGTCATAATTTACGTCTAATGGGTTCAAATAGGGAACCAGGAACAGGGAACTTTGGCAAAATCTACATATAATATTCAGAAAGCTTTGGCAACAAACTCCCAGTAGGTTTATAGTCGAGTAGTTTCGTGTTATAATTGGGGTTATGCCTCTTATAATGAACTACCGCATGTCAAGTTGTTTAGTTTCTAGACTCGAGACAGCAAACACGACTAACTAAATGCAGGAGTCTAGTCATGGAGCCATCCAAATATAGATCTGGGATTGTACCCCAAGACCCGTTAGGTAGAGGCAATACCTTTTCCACCACAGATGCCAACAGCAATCGCGATCGCCGCCGTAACTATCGCCTCAATTCAGCATCCTTGGGTTTGGTTTCCACCCTGAGTTTTCCCGTCATTGTCAGCACAGCTGATGCCATGCTCAAGTCAGCAGGAGTGACTCTCATCGGGTATGAAAAAATTGGTAGTGGTCAATGTACTGCGATCGTGCGAGGAGCGATCGCTGAAGTCCGGATTGCAGTCCAGGCGGGTGTGGAACATGCTCAACGGGAAGGTCAACTGCTCTCCTCCCTAGTGATTCCACGACCGTTTCCCAACCTAGAAGTGATCTTTCCTCTTGGCTCTCAACTACTAGACCAGGCTCAACAGCATCATCGTAGTCGTATTAGTAATCAAGCCATAGGTCTTTTGGAAACTAGGGGATTTCCTCCAATGGTTGGCGCAGCAGATGCTATGCTGAAGTCTGCCAATGTTCAGCTAACGGCCTACGAAACCATTGGTGACGGTTTATGTACGGTAATTATCCAAGGTCGTGTAGCAGATGTTGCTATGGCCTTACAAGTGGGGATTGCAGAAGCTAACCGGATTGGTGAAGTTATCGCTGTGACGGTAATTCCTCGACCCCTAGAAGAATTGGAACAATCTCTGCCAGTGGCAAGTTGCCTGATTGAAGAGCAACCTCAACCATTAAGGTTACCCATTGAGGTTAAGGAAACAGAAAAAGAACTTGTGGAACTGCCAGATTTAGGAAAGTTACCCATGCCGACCAAAGAATCAGGAATTGAGAATTGAGAATTGAGAATTGAGAATTGAGAATTGAGAATTGAGAATGAGTTATGGTTTGAGTGGGGTACGTTATGACAATTATCGTCTGATGGATGAACGGTGACCCTAAACCTGTCCCTACAAATATATAGAACTGTACCTGTTGGATTTCTACTGACGATAGATTATAATCTATATTACTATCTGAGGGAAAGATCATTGAAGCAAGCTACGCTGCACCAGTTAAGGGTATTTGAAGCAGTTGCTCGGCACAATAGCTTTACGCGAGCAGCTGAGGAACTATTCCTGACTCAACCCACGGTTTCTATGCAAGTCAAGCAGCTAACCAAGATTGTGGGGATGCCTTTGTTTGATCAAGTAGGCAAGCGTATCTATCTAACACAAGCTGGAGAGGAACTCGTCAAGACTTGCCGGGAAATCTTTGACAAATTAGACAAGTTTGAGATGATTCTGTCAGACTTAAAGGGTCTCAAACAGGGACGCCTACGTCTAGCAGTCATTACAACAGCTAAATATTTTGTCCCTCGCTTATTTGGTCAGTTTTGCCAGCGTTATCCAGGTATTGATATTTCTGTGCAGGTTACCAACCACGAATACATCATTCGTCGCCTGAGCGATAATTTGGATGACTTATATATTATGAGTCAACTTCCGGAAAACCTAGATATCACCTACCAAGCAGTACTAGAAAACCCTTTGATCGTCTTAGCACCAGCAAATCATCCCTTAGCTAACCAAAAAAATATCCCCCTGGAACGTATTGCTGCGGAGCCTTTTATTATGAGAGAGCCAGGATCAGGGACTCGCAAAGCAGTACAAGACCTCTTTGATCAGCATAACATTTCTCTCAAAGTGCGGTTAGATTTGGGTAGTAATGAGGCAATTAAACAAGCGATCGCGGGTGGACTAGGAATTTCCGCATTATCTCGTCATACCTTAGCACTCGAAGGCACTACTGGACAACTGAGGATTTTAGATGTGGAAAAATTTCCCATTGAGCGTTATTGGTATGCTGTCTACCCCAATGGCAAACAACTATCTGTTGTTGCTCAAACTTTTCTAGAATATATGTTAGCCCAGGGGAAACAGGTTGCTTTAGATGTTAGGTGTTAGGTCTTAGGTGTTAGGTCTTAGGTGTTTAGGAATTTTGAGATTTTTTTCAACGGCAATGGTTTGGGTCAAGCAATTATAAATTATAAATTATAAATTCTCAGGATGAAAATAATCATAGATTTGTTGGGCTAAACTTGGACCAATACCAGGAACCTCAGCCAGTTGTTGTGGAGAAGCGACGCGAATATAGTCAATGGAATGAAAATGGGCCAGTAGCTGCTTTTGCCGGTGGAAACCCAGTCCTGGAATTTCATCTAACCTAGAACGACGTAATTTGCTACTTCGTTGTTGTCGGTGAAAACTCACAGCAAATCGATGAGCCTCATCTCGCAAACGCCGCAGCAGTTGTACCCCTGGTTGCTCAGGGTTAGTTGCCAAAGGTGAAGACTCACCTGGTAGGAAGATTTCCTCTCGCTGCTTAGCTAAACTCACAACCCGCACATCTTCGAGTAAGTTCAACTCTTGTAATACAGCCACAACTGCTGAAAGTTGTCCCTTACCACCATCAATCATGATTAAATCAGGAAAATTGTTGTTGGTTGTTGGTTGTTGGTTGTTGGTTGTTTGTTGTTGGTTGTTGGTTGTTGGTTGTTTGTTGTTTGTTGTTTGTTGTTTGTTGTTTGTTGTTTGTTGTTTGTTGTTTGTTGTTGGTTGTTTGTTGTTTGGGAATTGGGTATTGGGAATTGGGTATTGGGTATTGGGAATTGGGTATTGGGAAGAAGATCTAGCTATACGATCTTCCCCATCTTCCTTGTCTCCCCATCTCCCCATCCCCCAATCTCCGCGTCTCCGCGTCTCCGCGTCTCCCTTGTCCCCCTTGTCTCCCTTGTCCCCCCATCCCCCAATCTCCCCATCTCCGCATCCCCGCGTCTCCCCATCCCCGCCTCCATACTCCCGGAAGCGACGACGGATTACCTCAGCGAGACTAGCAAAGTCATCGGAGTGACCGATGGTTACCTGGGGATTCTTAATTTTGTAATGGCGATAGTGTTGCTTTGCTGGTGTGCCATCAATAAATACTACCTGAGAAGCTACGGCATTGGCTCCTTGGATATGGGAAATATCGTAACCTTCGATACGGTGCGGTAAATCAGGTAAGTTCAGAATATTGGCTAAGTCTTGCATTGCTTGGGTATTGCGGTCTGCAAATCGCTGCGATCGCTCGAGTTCATAGTTAGCATTCCGTGCTACCATCTCAATCAATTCGGCTTTGGCTTGCCGCATCGGTGTCAGGATGTTGACTTTACGACTTTTGCGATCGCTTAAATATGCTGCTAGGATCTCTCCTTCTGGTAGAGGATACTGCACCAAAATTTCTGCCGGAATTTCCACTGCCTCAGCTGTCTGGTAATGCTCTTCTAATACCCGCTGTAAAATTGCTCCTGCTATTCCTTCGATGTTCTTGTCTTGGGAAGAAAGACTTTCCCCAAATTTTTGACTGGGTATCTCCGCAAAAAATCCTAATCGTCCTACGAGGCGACCAGCACGAATCTGAAATAATTGGATGCAGGCATGTTGGTCATCAGCCGCTAGAGCGATCGCGTCTCGTGATACTGTATCATCAGGTAAAGCTACTTTTTGGTCAGCATTCAGGGACTTCAGTCCAGCAATTTGATCTCGGATGCGAGCCGCTAGTTCAAAGTTCAGCACCTCCGCTGCCTGCCCCATATTGCTCATCAGCAGAGTAATTAATTCTTCAGTACGTCCCTGAAAGACCATCGCAATTTTTTGGATCGTCTTACAATATTCCTCCGGGGTAATCAGCTGTTGACAGACCCCTGGACAGTGACCTAGGTCATAATTGAGGCAGGGACGGTCTTTAAATAGGGGTCGAGGACGTTGCCGCACTGGGAACAGGCGCTTTACTAGTTTCAAGGTACTACGCAGTGCTCTCCCATCGACAAAAGGTCCGTAGTATTTGTCCTTCGCCTTCCCTAACTGCCGCTTACGGGTAATTAAAATCCGGGGATATTTTTCTGACCAGGTAATGAGAACATAGGGATATTTCTTATCATCTTTGAGTAGGACATTGAAGTAAGGTTGATGCTGTTTGACAAGATTGGCTTCTAATGCTAGTGCTTCTGCTTCCGTGTCGGTGACAATAAACTCAATCTCCACCACCTGCCGCACCATTTTAGTCAGGCGCTCAGTTAATGGTTGGGACACACGGAAATAGGAACGCACCCGCGATCGCAGTTTTTTGGACTTACCGATATAGAGGATACGATCATTACTGTCTCGCATCAGATAAACTCCCGGCTCAGCAGGAATTTCTTTGAGACAGCTTTCCAGGCGTTCTGGGTTTTGTACTAGAGGCAGTGTTTGAGTTGAAGTGATCATATAAATTTAGGAAAAACCACAAAGGCACAAAGAGCACAAAGGGTATGCTTAAGATGAAAGTTATAGTCTACCTGTACTAATCAATCATGCCCAAATGGTTTAATAACGCTGGTCCTTGCAAAACGGACATTCATTACATGCTCTCGCCCCTAGCGCGGCTACCTGAATTGACCCAAATAATTGAGCAGCAGGGCTATTTTATCATCCATGCCCCTCGGCAAATGGGCAAAACTACTGCTATGCTAACCCTGGCTCAAGAGCTTACCGCTAGTGGGCGCTACACCGCTGTTATGCTATCGGTAGAAGTGGGAGCCGCCTTTCCCCATGATCCAGGGACAGCAGAAGCAGCTATTCTTTCTTCCTGGACTAATGCAGCGAAATTTCGTCTTCCTCCTGAGTTGCAACCTCCCCTGTGGCCCGAAGCTAATCCAGGACAGCGTATTGGTGCGGCTTTGAGTGAGTGGGCGCATAATTCCCCCCGTCCTCTGGTAGTCTTTATTGATGAAATTGACTCCCTACAAGACGAAACCCTGATTGCGGTTCTGCGGCAATTGCGTTCAGGCTATCCCAACCGTCCCCAAGGGTTTCCCCATGCTCTGGCATTAGTTGGAGTGCGGGATGTACGGGATTATAAGGTAGCTTCTGGAGGCAGTAACCGTCTCAATACTTCTAGCCCTTTTAATATTAAACTGAAATCCCTGACTCTGAGGAATTTTACTCTAGCCGAAGTTACACAATTATACGAACAGCATACTACTGCAACTGGTCAGATCTTTACAACTGAGGCAGTAGAGCAAGCTTTTACCTTAACCCAAGGTCAACCCTGGTTAGTGAATGCCTTAGCTAAAGAAATTGTGGAAGAGTTGAGGATCGCTCCCACTCAGCCGATTACGAGAGAACATATAGATACAGCTAAAGAAATCCTGATTCAACGGCGGGATACTCATCTCGATAGTTTAGCCTACCTACTGCAGGAAGAACGGGTAAAAGCAGTAATCGAGCCGATCCTAGCTGGGAAAGAGCTAGGGAATATTCCCAGCGATGATGTACAATTCCTAATTGATTTAGGATTATGTTATATGAATCCCCAAGGGGGATTAGCGATTGCTAATCCTATCTACCAAGAAGTTTTACCTTTGGTGTTAACCCAAACACCACAAGCCTCCCTACCACGAATTGCCCCCAGTTGGCTAACCCCGGAAGGCAAACTAGATCCAGAGCAACTCCTCCAAGCATTTCTGAGTTTTTGGCGGCAGCATGGGGAACCCTTACTCAAAAGTGCTCCCTATCATGAGATTGCACCCCATTTAGTACTGATGGCATTTTTACATCGGGTGGTGAATGGGGGTGGTACCTTGGAGCGAGAATATGCCATTGGTAGCGATCGCATGGATCTCTGTCTGCGCTATGGAAATGTTACTTTGGGTATGGAACTCAAGGTTTGGCGCCAGGGACGCCCCGACCCCATTAAGGTTGGATTAGAGCAGTTAGACCGCTACTTAACTGGATTGGGACTTGATAACGGCTGGCTAGTGATTTTTGACCAACGGCAGGGACTACCTCCTATTGCAGAGCGTACCACTACTGAATTAACAACGACACCGAGTGATCGTACTGTGGTTGTGATTCGAGGGTAGATTAAAAGGATAATTAACTCATTACTCTTGAGAAAGAAGGCAACAGGCAACAGCTCATCTGGCAACAGTGAAGAGAATTCTTTCTTACATTCAATTGGGGCACCATCTGCTCCTGGGGAGCTCTTGAGAAAATAGAAATAGCAAAATGATGGCCGAATCCTTTGATATGACTAGTTTCTAAC
>JAAHGR010001249.1 GCA_010672425.1 Symploca sp. SIO2E6 | reverse complement strand
GTACCTGCCGGGGTGTCCCTTCTTGCAGAAACTTGCTGAAGCGCTTGACTTTTTCCCCAATTCCTTCCTCAACTTCTGATATCTGTGGTTGAGGAAAAGTTACTAGTTCTGCTGGCAGCTCCCGCAATTTATCTACTTCAGCCTCTGTAACGTCTTCAGAAAGTTGAGTGATCAAAGTAATGGTATGATTCTGACTTAGGTACTTCAGTAAATTAAATGTCCTGAGCTGAAGGTTTCCCTTTGATGGGGGATAGGGAAAAGTAGAACAGATCATTAAAATCTTCATAAATTGCTGTTTTGCCCTTAAATTTTGCTACAAGTTTAGAGTATTATATAGTGCTAAAATACTAGTATACTAAAAATGCCATTACACTTACTTTTTAATATTTGGTTGGATACTATTTTTTTATGCATATCAAAATTTGAGATAAATAAAATTAAGATTAATTATTGTACAGTCTACAATACGATATGAAAGATCTAGTTTTGACTTCCCTCGTGCAGCTGGGCGGCAATAATCCATCAGATCAAGAACCCAGAAAAGCTTACTGCACAAGCTTTTTTACCTCCTGCCTAGCCTGGGGCAACGGCCTCATCAACCACCTTGGAGTCTTCTACCTTATTGTACTAGTACCTCTTTGTGTCTTGCTGGGGTCAGCACCATCCTTAGCCGAAGTACGTACAGAAGTGGTTGAATACCGACAGGGAGAAACTATACTCGAAGGCTATCTCGCCTACGACGATGAGATCACAACCCAGCGTCCTGGTGTCTTAGTTGTTCATGCTTGGAAGGGTTTGGGAGAAAACGAAAAAGAACGTGCCAAACAATTGGCTCAACTTGGTTATGTTGCCTTTGCCGCTGATATCTATGGTAAAGGTATCCGACCACAAACTGCAAAAGAGGCAGCAGCACAAGCTAAGATCTATCGGTCAGACCGACAACTAATGCGCGATCGCGCTAATGCTGGGTTAAGATTTTTGCAGCAACATCCTCTGACTACTCGCGATCGCTTAGCTGCTATTGGCTATTGTTTCGGTGGTGGGGTAGTCTTGGAACTAGCCCGTAGTGGTACACCAATAGCAGGAGTTGTCAGCTTTCATGGTAACCTAGATACCCCAAATCCCAGAGATGCTCGTTATATTCAGGGTAGGGTATTAGTATTGCACGGTGCTGATGACCCATTGGTACCGGATGAACAAGTTTTAGCATTCCAGCAAGAAATGCGTCAAGGCAATGTAGACTGGCAAATGGTGGTGTATGGAGGTGCAGTACATAGCTTTACAGATCCTAATGCAGGTAATGATCCTGCTAGGGGAGTTGCTTACATCAAAGGAAAATATTTCCCTGCCTGCCGGTCAGATGCCAATCCTGCTGACAGCAAAGGCAGCTGATTTACTCTGGGACACTGTGCAGGCAGCATTGAATGGCAAGCGAGTACTGGAGAGAACCTCACC
>JAAHGR010001248.1 GCA_010672425.1 Symploca sp. SIO2E6 | reverse complement strand
CGGTAGGCTTTGTGTTGGGTTACGCTACCGCTTCACCCAACCTACTCATTACTCATTACTTATTCAGCAGACCCTACTTATTCTGGCATCTTGCTAGTGCATGATGTCGGGACAACCCAAGAACCCTGACTTCTTTAAGAAGTCGGGGTTCTGAAGACAGGCTAGAAGCTGGATACAGGCTGGAAGCCTGTTCCACAACACAAAAAGAGCAAATATTACTTAGTTCTTCTGAATTGCATAGCAGAAGTGACCAATTACTGGTTGGTTTTCTTCATCTGTCATTAACTCCGTGGTTATCGCTTTTAACTGTTCTAAAAACTTCAATAAATTGTAAGTTTTCGAGCCATCGCTGAGGTTGTCACTGGTTGCATTCCAGTCTTGCCACCAACTAGGCTCTTGTAAATCCCCGGCAATGGCCTCGACTTCAAAGAAGTAAACTCCTGCTGGTTGGAATTCTGTGGGTTGAAGATTTAGATGAAAGCTTAATTGCTCATCGTTATTAGTTAGCTGCCAGTTATCGATGGTCATTGCTGTTGCTAGTTGGTCAACATTAGGCGGCTCTTGAAAACTTTTAGTTGAGCTATTGAAATGCTGGATTTTGATGTTGGTTTTTAGAGCATCAGGAGCAGGCGGTAAAGTGTAGGCTAAAGGTATCAAAGGTACATCGTAGGTAATCTCGATTTCCTGCTCTTCATTTTGGCGCAACTCCAGCAAATCCATTGGTTGATTATTTTTCTCTACGACTACCTTCCCATCGTTGAGGGAAAAGGGTCTTTCGATGTCTCGGTCTGTTGGTAATTCGGCAGAAATCTGCTTCAGAGCTGATATTTCGCCAACTGGGTTATGGGGAGAAAAGATTAATAACTCAGAGTTAGCAAGGGAATCTCCTCCCTGACTCTCTATTTGTTCTAAATAGTATTTAATATCAGAGTAATAACCAATCAAAATTACGTAAAATGGGTGATATTCCTCTGGGGACTTTCCTGCTGTGTTATAATAGATTTTATGTTGCTCATTTTTTTCTGTAAAAATATCACCTTTAAATTCACTTCTGATGGCTAAGATACCTACTGCCAGTCCTTGGTCTTTTTGTTCTGGATTGAGGTAATGCTTTTTGATAGCTTGGTTGACCTTGGTTATGTCAGTATCTTTTTGATACAAATCTGTGATGATGGCCGTTAGTTTATCTTCCTCACCCATGGACGTAATCGCAGTTTCGATTTGACTGACAGGAAGTTCGGGAAACTTGGGATTGGTACCACCGTAAAACTCGGTTTTCTTGGCTTTTCGGTAGTCATCCCCGGTTATTTCCACGCTAGTTGTCCCTAAACGGTAGTATTTAACCTGATGCTCAGAAGATCGTGACTCAGCTAGGGTAAAGGTACTATAAAGTAGCTCCAAGGTTTTGGTGTAGCTACTTTCTCCCGCCGTTGCTACATATCCCCGCATTGAGGGAGTACCA
>JAAHGR010001247.1 GCA_010672425.1 Symploca sp. SIO2E6 | reverse complement strand
TGCCCAGTCCTACGACCGCTAGATGCTGCTTTTCCTACATAAATTGGCATACAGCAAGAATTTAAGTTCGCTCGTTTAATTAACTCGTACATCGGAAAGTCGCCCCGGTAATACAATATATATACTCCCACAAATTGGCTCAAGTCTGCCTTTAAAGAATTGAGCTCTTGAAGGTTATAACAATCTTGTCTAGAGCAAAAAGCAATCAAACTTTCTGATAAATCGGCTGGGACTCTAAAGATTTCTAGCATAGAGTAGATTCTACCAAGCAGCGGCTACACTGAATCGCCTTTACTAGATGCGTTCTGATACTAGAAGCCAGTACCCCAGCAAAAGCAACGGGAACTGCATTTCCCAACTGCCGCATCGTCTGCGTCCAACAGTGAGGAAAAAAGTATTCATCTGGGAAAGTCTGTAACCTGGCAGCTTCTCGCACAGTGAAATAACGCACCTCCCCGGTGGGGAAAGCCAGCATATTTTCCCCCCCGGGAACACCATGAACTCCTGCTTTCAGGGTTTTTGCTGGTTCATCAAGGGGACTACCAGTATGACCAGGGTACTTTCTCGCCCCCGGTCTGAGAACATGGTTCAGTACCAAACTATTGCCTTCCTTACTGTCCGGAACTGGCAAATCCCCAATAGCATCCCGCACGGTACACCAGGGTTTGGTCAGGGGTGGAAACAAGCTGGACTGGAGATTGTAGACGCGATCGCATTGCTTACTCGGCACTTCCGGTCGTTTGGAGAGAGGAACTTGATGCCTCTCCCAGTAATCCCCTGTCACCCATTGCTCCCAAAGCATGGTTTCTTGGGAATGGGTTGGTGCAGGGAAAGACCAGTCTACGCCCAAATCGGAGCGGAATCCTACAATGAAAACGCGATTTCGCTTTTGAGGAATGCCGTAGTCTGCTGCATTGAGATTGCGAAAGACTACGCGGTAGGACAGTCCATCGTGGTGAGAGACAGTATGGTGCCGTTCTAATCTTGACAGATGGTCTACCCAATCCTCACTTGGCTTTTGCAAAATCTCCGGGTAAGTCAGTTGCAAGATAATATACTCAAAATACTTACTGAAAGAGGAACGCAGCAAACCTTTCACATTCTCAACCAGGATGGCCTTTGGCTTTAGTTCTCGAACGGCCCGGAAGAATTGGGGAAACAGATCTCGCGAGTCATCCCACCCCTGGTGTTTGCCTCCTTGGGAAAAAGGTTGGCATGGTGGCCCTCCGGCTAGAAGGTCAATTTCACCTTTAACTTGGAGCGTTGTAAAATTGAATTGAGTTACATCGGCTTGGAAGACAGGCCAATCAGCTACAGCCTGGATACCACGCTCTTGATTAGAGCGAATTGTCAAGCAAGCATTTTTGTCCCGTTCGATCGCAGCTTGATGATGAAAGCCTGCATTTGAGATACCGATCGCCAACCCTCCAGCTCCCGTGAACAGTTCGACGGAGTTCATTTTCTTTATACCTCTCTA
>JAAHGR010001246.1 GCA_010672425.1 Symploca sp. SIO2E6 | reverse complement strand
ACTTCCTTATGCCTACGAATACATCTCTAAGTTTAACATACCTCCATCAAAAATAGCATATTTACCCAATGGTGTTGACCTTAATCTATTTCCTACCGTTGCACTGCCTCAAGAGCCTCAAGAACAGTTAACGGTCATGTATTTAGGTTCCCACGGGCCTGCTAATGGTCTTGCTACCTTATTAGCAGCAGCTGCTGAGTTAGAGAAAAAACCAGCTTCTAAGCCAATTTTGTGGCGCTTGATTGGAGAGGGTTCCCAGAAATCCCAACTTCAAGCTAAAATAGAACAACTCAACTTAAAAAGTATTAAGTTAGAGGACGGTGTACCCAAATCTGAAGTCCCTCAAATTATTGCTCAAGCAGATATTCTGGTGGCAAATTTGTTAGAGTTAGATATCTATAAATACGGTATTAGTCTGAACAAACTCTTTGATTATTTAGCATCCCAAAGACCTATTGTCTTCGGCTGTGCTGCTCGTAACAATCCAGTAGCGGAGGCAGGAGCAGGCATCACAGTTCCTCCCCAAAACCCCCAAGCAATGGCGGAAGCGATTCGCCAACTAGCAGCCCTTTCCCTAGCCAAACGTACTGAAATGGCAAGGCGAGGACGTACTTATGTGGAACAATATCACAGTTATCGCCATCTTGGTGATAAGCTAAATAACTTGCTAAATAAAGTCGTTTCCCATTAGGTGTGGTGAATCGAGGAGTGATGAAAGTTATTAGTCATAACAACAAGAAGTTACAAAAGTCAGTCAAATGGATGGCAGATAGAGGGATATCCGCGATCGCTCTTCTCCTCCTCTCCCCATTAATGCTTGGGCTCGCAATTACCATCTACCTGCGCCTGGGCTACCCCATTCTCTTTGCCCAACCGCGCCCTGGTTACAATAGTCACATCTTTACCTTCTATAAGTTCCGTACCATGACTAGCGATCGCGATGCCAGGGGCAACCTTCTACCTGACGCGCAACGCTTAACAGCTTTCGGTCAATTCCTGCGTAAAACTAGCCTCGATGAACTACCCCAACTCTGGAATGTCCTCAAAGGAGATATGAGCTTTGTCGGTCCTCGCCCTTTATTAGTAGCTTACCTCAACCGCTATACCCCGGAACAAGCTCGCCGCCACGAAGTTAAACCGGGAATTACCGGTTGGGCACAAGTAAATGGTCGTAATACAATCGATTGGGAAGAAAAATTTAAGCTAGATGTTTGGTATATCGATCATTGGAGTCTTGGGCTGGATCTCAAAATTCTCTTTTTAACCCTAATTAAGGTCATCAAGCGAGAAGGAATAGCTCAAGCTAATCATGTAACCATGAGTGAATTTCAAGGTACTTCATCTGGAAAATAGGAATCAATTGTGGTGAATCTTTATCTCTACGGTTGCGGGGGGTTCCGGGGAAATTTTGGGATTTTGCCTGAGGGTATCTAGGTAATCTCCCGGTGCAAATTGAATAATCAAAAAACTTAAAGCAG
>JAAHGR010001245.1 GCA_010672425.1 Symploca sp. SIO2E6 | reverse complement strand
GGCTCAAATAAACGACTAGGGAATAAAGATTTACTGTGTACCTTCCTCAGCAAAGCCAATCACAGTTTTCTTGGTGAATGACAGTGTTTATGGAGCTTTGAGGCGAAAATTGTGGTTAGTAACAATGGTGATTTTACTGGTTTTAAGGAAGGTGACTTGGTGTTTTTTAGTAGTTTATGGTGGAAGGTGTATCATTAGTTACTTTTTGGTTGAGATTGAGAAGCCCGACTCTAGATACCCGACTTCACAGAAGAAGTCGGGTATCTGGGGTTCGAGGGAGTTGTGATCGCTTGTTAATTTGTTGTTGAGTGGTAAAATTTTAGGCAAGTATATCTCTACATATTCTGCTCAGTGCCAGTAGGCCGGGGCGGGTTTAGGTTAATTGTCGTTGAGTAGCCAAGATCTTGAGCGAACCCGCCCCTACGAGGTTTGGTATTATATAACCCAATTCTCAATTCGGCCTTCCCAATCATGAACCAAACCAACTGGTATTTCCTACTTCTAACAGCGGCAACTGTAGTTGGCTCCCAACCAGCTACAGCGCAATTAATCCCCGACAATACTTTAGGAGCAGAAAATTCTGTGGTTGTGCCGATGCCATTGCTTGATGAGATTCAAGAGGGAGCAATTAGGGGAGCTAATTTATTCCACAGTTTTCTGGAGTTTAATGTTGAGGCTGGTAGGAGTGTTTATTTTGTTAACCCTGCTGGTATCGAAAATATCCTGACTAGGGTTACTGGCAATAATGCTTCGGATATTTTGGGGCAGTTGGGGGTAGATGGTATAGCGCTACAAGTTTAGGTTAGGACACTCCTAAACCCTATCACCCAGTTATGACTTACTGTTGCCTGTTGCCAGATGAGCTGTTGCCTAGCGCGTAGCGCTATAATGCTAATTTGTGGTTACTTAATCCTAATGGCATCAATTTCGGACTGAATGCGAGTCTCGATGTACGGGGCTCTTTTGTGGCGAGTACGACGGATGAGATTAGCTTGGGGCCGAATGGGGTATTTAGTGCCACTAATCCTCAGGATAGTCAGTTATTAAATGTTCAACCAGGAGTATTGTTGGATAATAATAGGGCAGCTGATTATCGTGAAATCAAGAGTTTCGCTGATTTAGGTGTGCCAGCAGGACAAACTCTGAGTTTACAAGGTGGTGTGGTAGAGGTGAGTGGTTCTCTCACTGCACCGGGAGGTAAGGTAGAGGTATTGGGAAACCAAGTTGGTTTGTTGGGAAATGCTAAGATTGACGTCTCTGCAGAAACTGGTGGTGAGGTTATTCTCAAAGCCGAAGGTAAGATCTCCGTTACCGGTACTTTGTTGGCAATACATGAAAAAACCCGACTTCATAGAAGAAGTCGGGACTGAAAGTAAAAAGAAAAAACATCCCTATAGTAGCACAACACAAGGAAAACGGTTGGCTGCCCTTGAGAAGGCCGACTTTAAAGAAGAAGTCAGGCTTCTGGGGTAGCTGGGA
>JAAHGR010001244.1 GCA_010672425.1 Symploca sp. SIO2E6 | reverse complement strand
CTTAATAAATTACCCGATTTTTGCCCACCAATCGCCATTTACCGGGAAGATTGTGGTGGGCATTGTAAGCAAATCATCTTGTCACTGTTGGAGATTGTTGACAATGCCCACCCTACAGGGAACTATTTTTGGTAGAGTGCGATCACATGGTAGGGTGGGCAAATTGAATATCTTCAACCCTTGGACGAATAAATTGCCCATTGAGTGCCCACCAATCCCCATTTACCGGAAAGACTGTGGTGGGCATTGTGAGCAAATCATCTTGTCGCTGTTTGAGATATTTGACAATGCCCACCCTACAGGGAGAGAATTTTGCCAACCAATCGATGAACCTCAATATGTCTGAATATCGTCGCTCTTATGTATCAGGAGGAACATTCTTCCTGACTTTAGTAACTTATGGTCGCATCCCTCTATTCTCCGATCCCCAAAATGTATCTCGTTTACGATTTGCTCTTGCTAAGACTCGTAGAGAAAGACCTTTTGAAATTACCGCAGCTGTGGTTTTACCAGAGCATATTCATTTTCTTTGGACTTTACCCCCAAATGATTCAAATTATTCTTTACGAGTATCTCGATTAAAAGTGTTGTTTACTAGAGCATTGCGAGGAAAACGTTACTTGCCTAAAAACGTTTCCCTTTCCCGCCGTAAACATCGAGAAAGCGATGTTTGGCAGCGCCGGTTTTGGGAGCATACAATTAGAGATGAGGTTGATTGGGAAAGGCATTTAGATTATATCCACTACAATCCAGTTAAGCATGGGTTGGCATCCTGTCCTCATTTATGGGAATATTCCAGTTTCCACCGATGGACAGAAAGGGGTCAATATGAGAAAGATTGGGCTTGTTGCTGCGGTGATAGACAGCCTCGTATCCCAGATTTTGCAGGAATGATGTTTGGAGAACAAATTTAAATTGGTAGGATACCAATAAATTTACCGAGAAATGCGATCGCGTGGTAGGGTGGGCAAATTGAATATCTTTAACCAAAGGAGCTAATAAATTACCCGATTTTTGCCCACCAATGCACATTTACCGGGAAGATTGTGGTGGGCATTGTGAGCAAATCATCTTGTCGCTGTTTGATATTGTTGACAATGCCCACCCTACGGCAGGAATTTTTGGTAGCATGGTAGGGCGGGCAAATTGAATATCTTCAACCAAAGGAGCTAATAAATTACCCGATTTTTGCCCACCAATCGCCATTGACAGGGAAGATTATGCTGGGCATTATGAGCAAATCATCTTGTTGCTGTTGGAGATTGTTGACAATGCCCACCCTACGGCGAGCTATTTTTGGTAGAGTGCGATCGCGTGGTAGGGTGGGCAAATTGAATATCTTTAACCCTTGGAACTAATAAATTACCCGATTTTTGCCCACCAATCGCCATTTACCGGGAAGATTGTGGTGGACATTGTGAGCAAATCATCTTGTCGCTGTTTGATATTGTTGACAATGCCCACCCTACGGCAGGAATTTTTA
>JAAHGR010001243.1 GCA_010672425.1 Symploca sp. SIO2E6 | reverse complement strand
ACTACGGCTTCCAGCAGGTAAATTTACCAAAGCATAGCGCAATCCCAAAGGTTTGACCTCCACATTATTACTTCCAGAGAGGCTACGGGTTCCAGCTCCACCCTGCAAATCTCGCTGCAATTTTAAATAGGAGGCTTCTGTTGCCCCTAAACTCCGGGTACTGGCAGTTGGTTTAAAGCTAACAGCGACGGAGTCTTGGCGAACTCTCAAGGGAATGGAGCGACCGTAGAAGTTATATAATAGTTCTCCTGTGGGAGAAACCTGTGCTACTGCTGGTGTGAGCTTAGGGAGGCTACTAATTCCTGTAATACCGCAGAAGCAGCTGCTTAACAGCATACTGGAAATAAATTTTTTCATTGTTGGTTGTTGGTTGTTTGTTGTTTGTTGTTGGTTGTTGGTTGTTTGTCGTTTGTCGTTGGTTGTTTGTTGTTTGTCGTTTGTTGTTGGTTATTGGTTATTTGGGAATTCCTCTCCTATCTTCCTTGTCTCCCTTGTCTCCCTTGTCTCCCTTGTCTCCCCACACTCCCCACACTCCCCACACTCCCCCATCTCCGCGTCCCCGCGTCCCCGCGTCCCCGCGTCTCCCCATCCCCCCTCCTCTTCTACCTATTTTTATCAAAACACTCTCCTAGGAGAGAAGGTAATTTGTTACCAAAATAGAACTTATGCTATTTAACGATATTTTTATGCTACGGGGCTAGTGCAGCGCGGTGACAATAATCCACCAGTTACTAAAAGACTTGCAACAAGGACAAGTTGTGTTATCATTATTTTATAATGGAGAAAATGTGCGCCTATATATAAGGTCTGGAAAAGTATCCCATTGATTGCTTTCTTTCAGTAGTGGGATTCCCCTGCTTGCTGAGGTATCATTATTTAGCAATTATCGAGTGCTGGCATGAAGAACAGTAAAACCAACAATTTCGTCTCCATCGCCATAGCGAATGACTAGATCATCATCGGTTAATTCTGTATCATCACTCGATTGAGGCGGATGATAAAAGTCAATGTAGAGAACATCGGCTTCATGATCATAAACAAGTTGAAAGGTTCTTTTAGGGAGAGTCTTAAGGACTCGAGCAAATTTTAAATAACTTAAGGTTTCTTGAGTTAAGGCCATAATTGAGTTCTCCTAGTTAATGAATTTAGCCGACGAGTAGGAAAGGCGGTGATCACAAAACCATCATTTTTCGAGGTTTCTTTATAAACAACAACCAATTTATAATGGAAAAGGTGTGCGCCTATATATAAAGTCTGGAAAAGTATTCTACCAAAAGGGCGCACGTCGGTGACAAGAGGTCAATATGCTTCGTGCAGTTATCCTTACGGCTATTCCGGTTGAATATATGGCTGTTCGAGCTTATCTCACAGAACCCAAGGAAATAGTTCATGCTCGCGGGACAATCTACGAACAAGGAACATTCTCGGCTAAGGATATATCGAGGGCTTGGGCAATAGCGGAAGGTAATTCGGAAAATAGAACAGAA
>JAAHGR010001242.1 GCA_010672425.1 Symploca sp. SIO2E6 | reverse complement strand
TTGCTTGGTACTACAGACCCCTCACTATAGATAATCGTGCTATTAGTAAGACAATTTCATCCTTTCTTGAAGATAACAAAAATATCTCTACAGAGATTGAAATGCGCTACGGAGTTCGCTTAATCTCTCAATCTCTATTGGAAACGGTATATGGCGCTCAAAGACAATCAGCATCAGAAATACTAAGTGAAGCCATTACCCGCGCTGATAACTTTCTTACTGATTTTTTCAAATCTGATGCTGTCCAGTTTTTTACCAGACCCATCTATATAGGTATAGCCCAAGATTTATATACGAGAGTTTATCTTCAACATTATTTGTCTTTAGATGAAATGTGGGATAATGATTCGTTAGTCAGTAAGTACCTTAATGTCTTTCCTCTTGCAACAGTTCAATCAACAATAGATGCTCTGAATATTCATCATTCCTTTGCTCTAGAAGCTAGAGTTAGAAACATTGCTCCGAGAGACTTGATGGTAAATATTTTTACCACGGATTCTTTGCCTGTTGATATTGGTTCTGATAGTGATGATCCTCAATTTGATACAGCTTCTAGACGCGCTTTAGAAAAACTTTTGCAACTTGTTTCTGATCCAATCTGCGGGAGACGCTAATATGTCATTTAGCTTTGGAGTTCAAAAAGACCCAATCTATGGAACTTACGGTGAGTTTACTATAGGTTCTGAAGAAAATCGTGTACGCGCACAATTTCTATTAACAAAGATGAAACCTGGCTCTGAAGGAAGCTGGGAAAATGCCCTAGCCTCTCAGATGGTTCCTTGGCGTGAAGTATTCAATATTGAGGAATTAACATTTGACGAGCTTCTACAAAGGGACTTGGACGATTCTCGTGTTGCTCACGATCTAATTCCCTATTTACTAGGACAATCTGGTGCTTTTGCTAAATTCTTTCCACCAATTTTAGCTGTTTTAGTTCCCAAAAAACTAGAAAAAACTGGTATACAGCCTTATTATCCTAAGCCTCAAAACCGAAATGGAGATGGCTCAATAAGCTTTGGTGATTTATTTGATTTTGAGAAAGCGATAATCGAAGGACAAGTTAGCCCGCTAGGTTTAATCAAGTACAACAGACAAAAAACTGCTTTTATTATTGTAGATGGCCAGCACCGTGCTATGGCCGTCTTAGCTTTACATCGACAAATTAACGACAGCTGGTCGGGAAATAGCTATGCTGCTTTTTATAATCATCTATCCCTTAAAGAAAATCAAGTCAAAAGCATAGAGTTACCAATTTGCATTGTTTTCTTTCCAGACTTATATGAAGGTAACGAAGATTATCAAAAAAGAGGTATTGATCTAAAAGCAGTCTGTAGGGAAATATTTTTGGTTGTTAATAAGAATGCAAAACCAGTAAGTCAATCACGCGAACTTTTATTAGATGATGAAGACTTAGCTGCTAGGATGATGCGAGAAACATTGTCCAAACTTAAAGGTCGTGGTGAATCAGAGGCTTCAGTTGCCCGGATA
>JAAHGR010001241.1 GCA_010672425.1 Symploca sp. SIO2E6 | reverse complement strand
GGTTACTCCTATGAGAGGACGCAATGTGATGTCTATCAGCTTTGCTCAAGATAATAGTGTGTGGGTTGGTACAGATAACGGCTTGTTTAAACTCAATCCTTATAATGGAGCAGTGTTAGGTCAGGCGGGCAGCTTACCTTCTAATAATATCCTTTCCCTGTCTCCTGACACCGGCAACAAATTATGGGTAGGTACGATGGAAGGACTAGCTTGGATTAGTTTAACCAGTGGCCGGGTCAGACCTCATTATGCTTTTGTTAAAGAGCCGCCGGAGAATTTTTAAGAGTGTGGGGGGGTGCTGACAAGGGTCGGTTTTTTACATTTTACTTGTTACTTGTTACTTATTCTCCCAAGCCCGAATTAGACGCGAGCAAGATGCTCGCATACTTTAAAGAGGATTTACCAAAATTCTCCATTCCCAATTCCCAATTCCCAATTCCCTACTCCACTAAATTATTGTCTGCGTTTGACCTCTTCGACTGACAGGTTAAGAGCTTCTGCCACTTGTTCGATACTTAACCCTAAGGCCAAGAGTCGGGGAATAGCATCACGCCTTTCTTTGGACTCAAGTTCGGCACGTTTGGAAGTTTCCACATAGGTCTCCATCCGTTGCCCATCTGGTCGATACACTTCGAGTTTCCCGTTAGCTGTTTCCAATCGGCAACCCAACCTGGGACTAATCCAACCTTCGATATTACTAATCGCAATCAACCGGTTATTCCGTCTTAACCACCCCTCTAGGATATTTGTTCTTGGATCATACTTATAATATTCCTCGACACCATAACGCTCATAGAAGTCGAATTTTGCCTCCATCTCTTTTTTGGTATTGCTCTTGGAGAGAATTTCAAAGACCACAGATGGTGGTATATTTTCTTCGAGGAATTGCTTGTAGGAACGTCTATCCCCTTTAGGACGACCAAAGACTACCATCACATCTGGTGCTTGACTTACAGATTCCCCATCTACTGCTTCTGTAGGATACCAGAGTAAATCTCCCGCCACAAAAACACTAGGGTCATCGGCGAATAGGGTATCAATGCCCCCCTGAAGGGTGGTAATTAAACGAAACTGAATAGTATTGTCAGACAAGGGTAATCCATCGCTTTCGGGATAGAGCCAATCGGAATCAATGGCGGTGGGTTGAAGTTGCTGAACCATAATACCAGCTTCTGTGTGGGAATTGGGAATTGGGGATTTATTCTATACTATTGTCTGTGTTTGACCTCTTCAACTGACAGGTTGAGAGCTTGGGCTACTTGTTCGACACTTAACCCCAAGGCTAAGAGTCGAGGAATAGCATCACGCCTTTCTTTGGACTCCTGTTCGGCACGTTGGGACTCCTGTTGAGCTCTTTTGGAGGTTTCCACATAGGTCTCCATCCGTTGCCCATCTGGTCGATACACTTCGAGTTTCCCGTTAGCTGTTTCCAATCGGCAACCCAACCTGGGACTAATCCAACCTTCGATATTACTAATCGCAATCAACC
>JAAHGR010001240.1 GCA_010672425.1 Symploca sp. SIO2E6 | reverse complement strand
TTACGTAGCATTGCTCCTCTTCCCCATTCCCCATTCCCTATTCCCAAAAACTAGGAATGAAAGTACCATTACCCAATGATAAACGCTATAGTTATGAAACAATTATCTGTCCTAGTTATTTTACTTCTGTCTCGGTAGGCATTATTGTAACTGTGTTCCCTCAGCCGCAAGTAACAGCCACAGGCAAAGCAAAGGTAGAATGGTTAGTATCAGAAACATCCGACAATGATAATGGCTTTAGGCGAGTGTATGGTCCAAGTGAAATGGTATTTCCTCGGGATTTAGGCTCCCATGATGGATACCAAACGGAGTGGTGGTATTATACAGGTAATGTGGAAACTGCATTGGGGCGTCCTTTCGGTTTCCAATTAACCATTTTTCGACGAGCTTTAACACCATCAACAGCAACAGTTGCTAAAGAGCAATCATCGAACTGGCGCAGCAATCAAGTTTACTTTGCTCACTTTACTATCAGCGATGTCGAGAAACAATCCTTCTATCCAGCAGAGCGCTTCAGCCGAGGAGCCGCTGGCTTGGCTGGAGCACAAGGGAGTCCCTATCGAGTCTGGTTAGAAGATTGGTCTGCAACTGAATTAGCACCGGGAGAAGTGCAACTAGTGGCGAAAACAGATGAAGTTGCTCTCAATCTCATACTCCAGGAAACATTGCCCCCGATTCTCCAAGGCGATCGCGGTTATAGTGTTAAAGGATCAGAGCTAGGTAATGCCTCAATCTATTATTCCATTGTTCAGCAACAAACTCAGGGTACGATAACTGTTGGTGACGAAACCTTTGAAGTCACAGGTATGACTTGGAAAGACCACGAATATTCTACCAGTAGTCTCAGTCCCGGAACTATCGGGTGGGATTGGTTTTCCCTCCAGTTTAACCAAGGTACATCCCTGATGTTATACCTGCTGCGACGGGAAGATGGTAGTATTTCCCCTAACTCCAGCGCTACTTTTATCTCTGTAGATGGCATGGTGCAACCTTTAAATAGTCAAGATTGGCAGTTGCAAGTATTGGATACCTGGAAAAGCACCACTAGTCAAGGAGAGTATCCTTGCCAGTGGCAGTTATCGATTCCCAAACTGGGTTTGACTTTAACGGGAAGACCGCTAATAGCAAATCAGGAACTCAACTTGTCCACAGTTTATTGGGAAGGAGCAGTTGAATTTCAGGGATACCAAGCCCAAACCCCTGTCCAAGCTAAGGGGTATGTGGAAATGACTGGCTATGCTCAGCGCTTGGATCAGGTTTTGTAGCTTACCAGAGAAATTTTAGATTAAAGAATTAAAGATTTTAGATTTAAGAATAAAACGGTCACAAGCCCCTAAATTTATTTATGGAATAAATCTAAGATATTCAATCTTCAATCTTCAATTGTTTGACATTCCGCACTCCCAATTCCCTATTCCCTATTCTTCATTTAGCGCACTATGGCGAAAATCAAAATCCTGCAAGAAGGTTGCTCTTACACCTTTAGGTCTTACTTCG
>JAAHGR010000124.1:5094-14616 GCA_010672425.1 Symploca sp. SIO2E6 | reverse complement strand
ATACGGGCGTATGCAATACGCCCCTACGGTGGTGGGGTATATGGATAAATGTGGAGGGTCAATGTTTCCCCTTCCCCGATCACGTAGGGGCGCAATGCTTGCGCCCTCAATGCTTGCGCCCTCAATCCTGACACCCTCAATCCTGACACCCTCAATGCTTGCGCCCTCAATGCTTGCGCCCTCAATGCTTGCGCCCTCAATGCTTGCGCCCTCAATGCTTGCGCCCTCAATCCTGACACCCTCAATGCTTGCGCCCTCAATCCTGACACCCTCAAAGTCTGCCGTATTGAAATATTTTCCTGGTTGGCTGGGAATTATTGCACCGTTTGGGATAGGATGTGATCGCTCTGTTCAATTATCTCTCATCTCAAGCATTTTACAGCAATAGGGGGTATGTTACGGGCATAAGGGAGGTGCGTTATGGGCACAAGGGGTACATTATGGACACAAGGGGGTACATTATGGGCATAATGGGGGTGCGTTATGGGCGTATGCAATACGCCCCTACGCCCTCAGTGTTTGCGCCCCCAATGATTGCTTACCAACCAAAAACAGATTTCATCGCATTAAAACCTCCTGAAAATGTATTAGTAACAGTATTGACTGCATTGTTAAAGGTGTCGGTTACAACCCGCTTCCCAGTCTCATATGCATTAACTACTGTATTCTTTACGGTTTCATAAGCTCGTTTGCCCGTATCAATAATATTGTTGACAATTTGCTTGCCTGTTTCAATAACATTGCTAGCAAACTGTTTGGCTCCATTGATAACACTGCCAACTGCTTGAACAGCTTTCTTCGCATAATTGGCAACATGATTGAAAACCTTGGGAGCTGCTTGAGTAACCCTTTGAGCAACCCTTTGAGCCTCTTCTTTGATTTTCTGCTTAGATTGCTGAACAATTTGGGTGGTGCGTTGTTGAACTTCTTGTTTGAAACTTTGATAAGCAACTTTTGCTTGTTCTACTGTAGCTTTTGCTGCTTGGTAAGCTTCTTTTGCTTTAGCAGCAGCAGCTTGGGCTTTTTCTTTCGCAGCTTGGGCTTTTTGTTTGGCAGCTTCGATAGTGCTATTTGTGAAAGATGATACTGCATTCCAACCATTCTGGACAGTATTATTGATTGAGTCCCAATTATCGTTTACTAACTCTGCACCTACTGAACCCACATATCCACCTACTAAACCACCAACAAGTCCACCAACTGGTCCACCAATAACTGTACCAAGTCCCGCACCAATTATGCTTCCAGTAGTTTCTAATGCAGCCTCCACGGCTATTTCTCGTTGCCTCGTAGGGTCTGAAGTGTTTGAATAATATTCAAACACACTAGGTATTAGTCCAATTGCGGCACTTAGAACTCCTGTTCCTTTGGCAAACCTTGCATAGTTTGTTCTTCCAAAGCGGGGTAATACAAATCCATTTTGCCCTGGATTAACAGCTTTAAAAGCGAGAAAGTTATCGATCTTGCTAGAGCTTTTACTCAAAAAGCTGAAAGACTCATCTACATACTTGGAATACTTACCAAAACGGGGAACAAGCGTTACAAAACCATTTTTCCCTGGCGAGACAAGTTTTTTATACGATAAATATTTACCTAAACTTGCAATTTGATCTTTAAATTGATCAGTCAAAAAAATTGGATCAGTAAATTGTTCACCTACATAATTACCAAAACTACCTTCTGTGGATGGATTGAATAAATTTTCTACCTGCTGCCCTACTTCATAGAAACCATAGTTTCCATCAGGCTGAACTAACAAAGTTCCTTTCTCAAAATAATGGACATTTACTCCATTACTGACGGAACTACTAAGTTCTTGACCAAGCTCACCATGTTTTTGGACAATCTCATTGACAACTGCTCGAAACTGTTCCTGTCTCCTTCGCTCCTCCTCTTCTAGCCGCCGTAACTCTTCCTCCGCACGACGAGCTTCTTCTTCTGCACGGCGAGCTTCCTCTTCTGCGCGACGAGCTTCTTCTTCCGCACGACGAATTACTTCTTGTCGTTGGCGCTCTTGTTCTGCCTGCTCTGGGGTATTGTCAATATACAGTGCGGACATCCAGTCGTTTGTCCCAGCAATTTTATACCAGCGACTGCTTCCACCCCCTGGCATAAATGGATCGGGAACCCAACTTCCATTATTTTCATAGGCATCGAACCGAATTGCATCACCCGGATATTTCAAACCAACTTCTGAATAGTTTGTTCCGGGGCCTGAGCGCACTCGCAACCAACCGGTTTGCGTGACATATCCTGCATTCATCACTCGACCCGTGAAAGAGGGGACTGAGACACTAACTGCCCTTTCTCCTGGAGTCACTTTACCTTCACCACTCCAAGTTAAGGGAGATTGTAGAGGTGTTGGTTGATAGGCTTGAGGTTGAGTTCTTTGGGCTAATTCTACTGCTGCTGCGATATCCACCAATCCTGAACCTGTTTCGACATCCCAACCTGGTTGACCAAGATCGACAGCAGTTTGCTTGAGGATTTGCTTAACTTGAGGATAACTCAGAGCTGGATTCGCTGCCCATACTTGTGAAACTGCTCCCGTGATCTTAGCTGCGGCAACTGAAGTACCTGCCATTCCACCAATCCCTAAATCTAGGGGGATGGAGAAATCGAGGTCTTCATCAGTCGGTATATCCGCTGTAAGTCCCGATTCTGCTAGAAGATCTTGAGCTTTAAGCAGTGTATCGGCTGTATCCTCGTCAAAAGCCTCTACAAATCGACTCAAAGTATCCACTTGAGCTGCATAATAGCCATCTACATATTCCAAGGCAATTTTTTGGCTAGCTGCACCCAAATAATCATTAAGCAGTTGGTCGATTTCTTGAGTTGCCTCTTCGTAAACTTGGCGCTCTTCCGGAGTCAGATTTTCGAGATCTGCTTCATCAGTTTCTTCGGTTTCATCAAACAGTCCAAATGCTTCCTCAAAGGCAGCTTTGGCGTTAGCTGACATCTCATCTTCTGGCGGCTCCTCATCGCTTGTCAAGAGGTTGACAGCAGTCCCCTCACCAACGGTAGAAAGGACTTGCTCGTCAGGATTACCACCGCGAGCAACAACGTCTAAGCCATAGCCATAACTAGAATATTCTGTCCGTTTGCCATTGTTATCGATCGCGCCAACTGTAATCAGGTTGTCAAACTCTTGAGAGGCTTGACCGAGGGCAGACATTGTTCCACCACTATTTCCAGCAGCAACAACTACTAAAATACCATTCTGACGGGCATATTCCAAAGCTTCCCGCTCTTGAGGGGTTAATTCATAGCGAGTGGTAACGGTACCGTCAGGATTGGTTTGTGTTAGGTCAAAACTGAGATTGACAACGGCATTAGGCTGTCCTGATACTTTAGCTGCATCCACAAATTCCCGCAAAGATTCTGCCCAATTGCCAGAACCAATAGCACGTCCTAACCAAACAGGGGCATCATCGTTGATGCCGTCAATGCCAATGTTGTTGCCTTGAGTAGCACCAATAATCCCTAAAACGTGAGTGCCGTGTTCGTTGCCTTCTCCTGTTTCTAGTAAGGGATTATCATCATTATCAACGCGATCGCGACCCAAAATAATCCGGCTGTAATCGAGATCGGGATTCTTGCCATTAAATCCAGTGTCAATGATTCCCACTAAAGGTTGCTTGGACTTATCAAACTCTAACCGTTTGATGGGAACATCAACATCAAGGGGTGGTGTTACTTTAGCAATACTTACTGCTGCCGCAACATTCAAAAAACCAGCTCCTGTATCCCAATCCCAGCCGGTTTCTTTGAGATCAGTGGCAGTATGCTGAAGAATATCGACAATCTGACGGTGGCTTAATTGGGGATTGGCTTCCCACATTTGTTCAATAGCCAATTTGACTTTTGCCGCTGCAATAGAAGTGCTGGAGATTGTTCCATCGTTCCCGTCAGCCATCAAATCTAGCGCCAAGCCAGAGCCAGAGTAATCTGTTGCATCGTAACCCTTCCAAATAGAAATATAATCCTCAGTTTTTTCTGCTGCTCCCACAGTAATTATATTGTCAAATGCCAGGGAGGCTTGAGCCAATGCAGAAATGGTTTCAGGATTGTCGCCAGCGGGAACAACAACTAAAATATCCTGTTTGTAGGCATAGTCTAAAGCTTCGAGTTCAGCCTCGGTTAGTTCGTAACGGGGAACAACATTTCCGCTACTATCAATCTCTGTCAAATTCAAGCTGAGATTAACAACAATATTCTGGTTCCCAGATTCCCTGGCAGCATCGACATATTCAACGAGGGATTGCGTCCAATCCTCAGAGTTTATATCCCCCTCTACCCATGGCGTTAAATTCTGGCTACTTTCCTCACTAGGACTAAGGTTTTGCTCTGCTTCAGTTTGACTGACCTCTGTTGAAGTATCAGTATTATCAACTGGCGAGTTAGTGTCCTCTGAGTGCTCTTCTTCTAAGACTTTCTCGTTTTCATCAACTGGAGAATCTATTTCATCAGTGGTAGTATCAGCATCTATGGTTGGAAGTTCAGTTTCATCAATTAACTCTACTGAATCACCATCTATAATATCAATTACATTATCTGTTAACTCTACTGAATCACCATCTATAATATCGATTCCATTATCTGTGACTTCAGGCTCAACATAAGGTTGAGCATAAGCAATCAAAGCTTCTCCTATATCCGTCTCTCGCCAATCCTTAGCAGGATCGACTAATTCATCTATGAGGGAAGCTTCCCCGGTTGCACCTCTTACTTGGAAGACAATATCATTGTAGTCGCGATCGCTTTGACCATCCATGCGCAAGTCTTCCAGCGCAAAGGTATTCCCATCCCCGGTTACATCGGCAATTTGTCCAAAGTGAAAGGCATCATCGGGGTTAGCGGTGGAGAGGGAAAATAGAGGTTGTAGTTTAGAAGGTAAATCCTGATCCGCATCCAAAAGATCATGAACTTGCTGCACTCTCCCGTTAGGAACAATCATTACGGCAAATTGATCTCCCGGATTCATCTGCACAGTTTTAACGCCTAGATAATCGCCGGAGTTGAAGTTACCTTCGGGAAGAGTCGCGCTAAATCTTGCCCCTTCGGTTTTGTCAGAAATAACAACATATCCCATTTCTGAGTCACTGAGAGCTCGTTCTGAAGCCTCTTGCATAAAGGCACGAAATTCTTCAGGATCATTAACATCAAACTCGTCCATCCCTTCAAGGCTGAAGATGGCGAGTTCCCCTTTGTATCCACCACCATCGAAGAGAAAGTCAATACCCACTTCTCCAGAGTCTCCCACCGTAAAGACTCCCGATTCAAAATTGGATATTGTCTCAGGTTGAAGATCCGTAATGAAAGGAATGTCTTCGATTTCTTCGTCTGCCAAAGCAACATCAAAAATGTCTTCGTTTTCTGGAATATCCCCATCAGCTTGTTCAGTGGTGTTCTGTGGTAGTTCCACTTCATCGGTGTCACTTACCTCCACATTGGGGGACAAGTCAATAGCTAAATCTACTTCATCCAATCCATCTACTAAACCACTAGGAGTCCGCAACTTTTCTAGAGCAAACGCTTGAATTTTGGGTTTTTGAACTGAACATTGAAAATCTGCGTAGGGGCGCAATGCTTGCGCCCTAAATGCTTGCGCCCTAAATGCTTGCGCCCTAAATGCTTGCGCCCTAAATGCTTGCGCCCTAAATACTTGCGCCCTAAATACTTGCACCCTAAATGCTTGCGCCCTAAATGCTTGCGCCCTAAATGCTTGCGCCCAAAATACTTGCGCCCTAAATACTTGCGCCCTAAATACTTGCGCCCTAAATACTTGCGCCCCTAATCCTGACGCCCTCAAAGTCTGCTGTGTTGAAATATTTTCCTGGTTGGCTGGGAATTATTGCACCGTTTGGGATAGGATGCGATCGCATTTGTCATTAAGGTTTGAAAAAACGCGATCGCTCTTTTCAATTTTATCCTATCTCAAGACATCCCGCTACCACAGGAATATGCAATGGGCGTATGCAATGGGCGTATGCAATGGGCGTATGCAATGGGCGTATGTAATGGGCGTATGCAATGGGCGTATGCAATGGGCGTATGCAATGGGCGTATGCAATGGGCGTATGCAATGGGCGTATGCAATACGCCCCTACGTGAATTTACTGATATTTATAATTTCTATAATCTTTTAAGGAAAATTTTAATTTTTGAATAAATTTTCTTGAGGTTTTTATGATATCTCTGGAAAAGAAAAGTAGAATTTAAATTTTCTAATGACCTTGCAAGTGTATCTACAGCAATGATTTCCTCTGGTTCTGTCTCCTCTCCAAAATACTTTTGCCCGGATTTGCGGCGGGAGTGGAAACTGGGAAAGTCGAAAGTTTCTCAGCAATATGTTCTCCGAAAACGTGAAGGGCAACGCACTTTACCTTTATCGGAAATCGAAGGCTTTGTACTTCAGTATTTCACCGGTAGCTACAGTGTTAAACGGGTGCAACGTCTATGCGAACAAAAGTTTGGGGAGAAGATTTCTTCAAATTTTGTTGTCGATTTGCTTGCTAAGTTGGAGAAGTTGGGAGTTGTGGGAGAGGTAGAAGACCAGGGAGAGCAAGTATCATGTAAGAATGCAAATCCTCATCAATCCTCACTCAAACCGGAAGTTCAATGGTTTTTTCATCCAGATGGACATTGGATTATGCGCAATGGCAGCGATTTGACTTTTCTCCAAGTTAATGGTGTCGGAAAGGCGGTTACGGATGACTTGGGAAAAATTTCCCTAAATGAGATTGCGGTAAAACACAGTCTTAGTTCGGGAGAACTTCAACAACATCTCAAATTGCTGGCTGCTACGGGAATGCTAGTCGGAACTAAACCGCAAAAAGCCAAGAAAGGCAAGTTTACTCCCTTCGATTTGCTATTTTTTCTGTGGCCTCTGTTTAACCCCGATACTTGGCTATCACGACATTTAGGTAAAGTGCAGTGGCTCTTTACCCCCATCTTTGCCTGGGGACTCTTAGCATTGCTTGCCTATTCAGCCGTGGTAGGACTATCCCAGAAAGAAGCGATCGCAGTTTTTGGAATGAAACTGTGGCAGGGAAGTGGCGGCAGCTTCATCTTACCTTTTATCATTTTAAGTTTGCTCGTCGTATCTTTGCACGAACTAGCTCACGCTTTCACCCTCAAACATTATGGGGGAATTGTCCCGGAGATGGGAGTGATTTTCATGTGTTTGTTCCCAGCCGCCTATACCGATACTACGGATTCTTACTGCTTGGTTAAGCGAAGGCAGAGAGTTTTAGTAGTAGCTGCGGGAGTGCTGTGTCAGTTAACAATCGCCACTTTTGCCTTAGGAGTATGGAATCTTACTGTTCCAGGCAGTTGGTTGTATACAGGCAGTTACCTATTGCTAATGGCAGCCTTGTTTACCGTAGCAGTGAACCTTAATCCCCTGGCCAAATTTGATGGCTATTATCTCGCCGTAGCAGCAACGGGAATTAATAATTTGCGATCGCGATCATTTCTTTTTTACCCCAAATTGTTAACAGGTCAACCCATTGAGGAGAAACCCAGAGACGCGGCAATTTTGGCTCTGTATGCCCCTTTAAGTTTAACTTATTTGTGGTTGGTGTTTGGTTTTCTCTTCAGTCGCCTGGGGGATTGGATTCTGACTAATATTCCCTTTCTTTCCCTCACACTGTTGGTACTGTGGGGAATTTACTACTTTTTTCCCGCTGAATAAGTGAACATGAGCAGCACATCCCCTAAATTTCATCCTTCTACCAACATTGTTTCTCCGAAAACTTCCCTAACTTCCTCGAAGTCTACCTCAGACAGGACTATTGAGGAAGAGGGGAAAGCACCTTCAGATGTACCTTCCCCAGGGCAACTCAACCAATCAAAACGCCGCTGGCTGTTTCTTGGTACTGTAATTTTGGGCTTAAGTGCAGCCGCTTATGTTCCCTTACCCCACTATGTTACTGGAGAAGCAGAGATTATTTCCAGAACCGATGCCCGTCAACTGTTGACTATGCCGGTTGCAGGGAGGGCAAAAATCCATGTTCGTGATAACCAACAAGTAGAACCCGGTGATGTAATCGCCGAAATTCAAAGCGATGAACTCGACAACCAACTAGCTGAAGCCGAAAGGGAACTCAAACGTGCCCAGCAAGGTGTGATGGGGGCAAATCAGCAGTTGATGTTAGCCGAAGCAAGATTGGGTGCTGCTGAACGCCATGAAGCGATCGCCAGGGAACGTACTCAACGTTCTTCCAGAGAACTTAAAATTAGCTCATCTTTGCCCCAAGTGCAACGTTTAGAGCGAGAACGAGAGGCTTTTGCTTCAGAAATTGCCGCCATCGAAGCTTCCATTGCCGGGATTGAAGCGGAAATTACTGGACTTCAAGGAGAGTTAAGCACCATTGATGAGCTTGTTAGCATTTACGAAGATCTGCAATCGAAAGGAGCTAATTGGTAAAACCCAGTTATTGGATGCTCATGGGAAGCAAGCAGTTTTGAGAGGACAAATCGAGCAAAGGAAAAATGCGATCGCGGCTCAACGCAGTCAGATTGAGCAGCAGCAAAGCTTGAAAGCTGCCCATACAGCCCAAATCGGTGAGGCGAATCGTCAACTTAATGATACCTTGGATACCGATGCAGACGAATTGAAGCGAGTTACTGCCCAAACGATGACAGCTAAAGCTGAAGTGGCAGCAGCTGTTGCTCAAATTAACTCCCAGAAGCAGTTAACGGACAAATGGGAAAGAGACATCAAGCAATTGCTGGCTCAAAGGGAAAAATTAAAATTGGTAGCGCAGACAACGGGAACGGTAATTACCCGCGATTTAGATTTGCGTAATGGGATGAGATTGGAGGCAGGAGAGGAGATTTTAGAAGTGGTGGATTTGAAGCAACTAACAGCGGAAGTAAAGATACGCCAGGAAGATAAAGATTTAGTGAATACATTAGCGAAGGTGCGCTTTTATCGCCAAGGGGACAGACAACCTTACTCAGCAGTAGTAGAAGATTCCAGCATTGTGCCAGTGGTACAAACTGAGGAGAATCAGCAGAAGCCAATGGTGCAGGTGAGGATTGCGATCGATAATCAAGAGCGTTTGTTATTACCAGGAGTAGAAGGGTATGCCCATATCCACTGTCAAAATTTGCGAGTTTATCAAAAAGTCGGGCGGGAGTTTAATAAGCTGTTCAATTTGGGCAAATATTTTCCTGGGTTAAAGGGAAATTAAAAATTTTGCAGTAGGGGCGCAATGCTTGCGCCCTTAATGCTTGCGCCCCTACTGCTACGGGCTGTGTTATGGGCGGGAAGCAATACGCCCCTACTGCTACGGGCTGTGTTATGGGCGGGAAGCAATACGCCCCTACTGCTACGGGCTGTGTTATGGGCGGGAAGCAATACGCCCCTACTGCTACGGGCTGCGTTGTGGGCGGGAAGCAATACGCCCCTACTGCTACGGGCTGTGTTATGGGCGGGAAGCAATACGCCCCTACTGCTACGGGCTGTGTTATGGGCGGGAAGCAATACGCCCCTACTGCTACGGGCTGCGTTGT
>JAAHGR010000124.1:0-5084 GCA_010672425.1 Symploca sp. SIO2E6 | reverse complement strand
TGGGCGGGAAGCAATACGCCCCTACTGCTACGGGCTGTGTTATGGGCGGGAAGCAATACGCCCCTACTGCTACGGGCTGTGTTATGGGCGGGAAGCAATACGCCCCTACTGCTACGGGCTGCGTTGTGGGCGGGAAGCAATACGCCCCTACTGCTACGGGCTGCGTTGTGGGCGGGAAGCAATACGCCCCTACTGCTACGGGCTGCGTTGTGGGCGGGAAGCAATACGCCCGTACAGTGGGGTGTATGCAATAGGATAGATCTGAGATACAATTGCCAGATGAAGCTTCTGAAGGAGCAATCATTGATGGAGTTGTTCACCATTGGTCACTCTAACCATACGATAGAAAGTTTTATCTCTTTACTTCAGCAACACGGTATCACTGCTCTTGCTGATGTTCGCTCACATCCTTACAGCCGTTTCTTGTCCCATTTCAAGCGCCAAGAGTTAAAAGAGGCTCTAGCAAGGGTAGGAATTTACTATGTTTTCTTAGGAAAAGAACTAGGGGCAAGACCGGACAACTCCGAGTGCTATATTAATGGTAAAGCTGTTTATGAAAAAATCGCAGCCACGGATACCTTCGGTGAAGGAATTCAAAAAATATTACAGGGCTCCAAGAAATACCACATCGCCTTAATGTGTGCCGAAAAAGACCCTTTAACCTGTCACAGAGCCATCTTAGTTTGTCAACATCTACGTCAATTTGACTTGGAAATCAATCACATTTTGAAGAATGGCGATTTAGAGTCTCATCACCATCTAGAAGACAGAATGCTTGCTAAGCATAGTTTGACCAAGTTTGCTGGGGCTAAGGAATCACCGGTGCAACTGTCTCTGTTTGAGCCAGAATCGACTGACTTGCCAACTAGAGAGGAATGTTTGGCTAAAGCCTATATATTGCAAGGTGATGAGATTGCTTACGTAGAAAAAGAGCAGAATGAGCATGAGTAATCAAATTAATCTATTCACAATTGGGTTTACGCAAAAGAGTGCCCAAAAATTCTTTGAAATACTGCAACAAGCCGGTGTCAAGAGGATTATCGATACTCGCCTCAATAATGTTTCTCAGCTATCTGGATTTACCAAAAAGGCCGATTTAGAGTATTTTTTAAAGACGATTGGTAATATTGAGTACCTGCACTTGTTGGATTTAGCTCCAACTAAAGATATTCTAGATGAATACAAGAAAAAGAAAGTAGATTGGGAGACCTATGAGCAAAAGTTTTGGCAACTGATAGCTAGTCGTGAGATTGAAAAAAAAGTTTCTCCGGAGTTAATGGATGGTGGCTGTTTGCTTTGTAGTGAAGCCAAACCACACAAATGTCACCGTCGCTTAGTTGCTAAGTATCTGAAGGAAAAATGGGGAACCATCAATATATGTCATCTGTGAAGAGAATTGTTTGTCTTGCCAACTCCTGGAAAATGAAAGAACGTTGTATTGCTGGCATTGACATCGATACTGGTAAATGGGTTCGTCCTGTTTGCGATAACCAATATCCAGCAGATGGTCGGGTGCCAAAATATGTTAGACTTATTGCCAATAGAGAACCTCAATTACTAGATATTTTGGAAATCCCTCTTGCTGATACTGGTAAGGATTTTGGCTTTGAGTGCGAAAATTTATCAGTTTTACCTAGCAGATGGAGATGCCTAGGTAAAGCGAGAGCAACTGATTTACTCAGTTATTGTCAGCAGTTCCCACAAATACTGCATAATTCCTTGAAATACGTTAATCCCTCTTATTTAAAGAATCTCCAATTCCACCAACGTCGTACCCTTCAGTTAATTCACGTTGTCAGTTTTTTTGTAGAGAAAAAAACTAATTACAAAGGTAATCCTGAGTGGCGAGGTACTCTTCAAACTGCCAATTATCAGCATTTGAGATATGCCAAAATCACCGATCCGGTATTTGTGGAAAAACTGGAGGCAGGATATCAACCCCCAAACAACTGTTTAGTAACTGTGAGTCTGAGTATACCTTGGGCACCTCCGAATTGGGAAGGTGAAGACCCCTGTTGGAAGTTAATCGCAGGGGTGATAGATATCTGATTTCGGTGTTATACCAAATCCGGCGAAACACTTATCGTATCCTTCTACCTTGCAACCTTCTTTCTTCCCTTGGAGCCTTCTGCCTTGGAGCCCTCTGCCTTCTTGCTACCAAAGTGTAACTATTCCACCGGATTTGATATTAGGTGTTGGAACTTTTTTTCCTTCTGCCCTGGAGCCTTCTGCCTTGTTTCTTAAGAACAACCCAAGGAATCGCGA
Source organism: Symploca sp. SIO2E6 (assembly GCA_010672425.1). GTDB lineage: Bacteria > Cyanobacteriota > Cyanobacteriia > Cyanobacteriales > Coleofasciculaceae > Caldora. The sequence continues at coordinate 2,819 of JAAHGR010000124.1, read as the reverse complement.
GTTGCAACCCCAGTTTTTGAATTCACACCAGCTGCTTTGGCGCAGAGTTGTTTAACTTGAGCGCCATCTAAAAAAGCATAACTGAAGTCCGCACCAGTAATGTCAGCATCATTAAAAATAGAACCAAGCATAATTACTTCCACAAATACGGCATCGCTCAAATCCGCACCAGTGAAGTTTACTTGATCTGTCATCCCATAGCTGAAATCTGCACCGTGCATATTTGTCTGAGTCATTACAGAACCGCTAAAGACTGCTCCCCGTAAGTCGGCATCAACAAACTTGGCTAATTCCAAATTAGAGTTGGCAAACTCAGCTGTCTGTAATTTTTGACCAGAGAAGTCTTTTCCCTTAAGTTCTGCATTAGTGTAGGACAGAGGAAGTGGATAATAACCACGTTGTGCTTGTGCTGGTAAGGGAATGTACCAGAGTATGAATGCCAAGAGCAAGGCAACTATTTTACTTAGGTAGGAGGGGCGGGAGAAACGGGTTTTGGAGTAATAAGTAATAAGTAGCAAGTAACAAGTAACAAGTAACAAGGAATGAAGCATTTTGAATTTTGGAAAGCTTAGTATGGTGAGTATTTGCGTAGCAGCAAAGTGTAGACGCTAACGCTACACTGCGCTTACGCGCCGCTTTGCTAACGTGAGAGCGCAGCGGGATGGAGTCCGGCAAATTGTGGGAAGATAGAGTATTCCATAATTTTAGTCGCGTCGTACCAGTGCGAGCATCTTGCTTGCTAGAGTTCAAACGCGAGCAAGATGCTCGCACTACCCAAAATCTCAACCACCACATTAGCTGTATCATATCACTATGGTTTGCGATTCAGCTTCGCTGGTGCTGTTGGCGTAGCCTCTCGTAGAGAAAGCAATCGCTGATGATCATCAATTCGAGCAACTATATCTATAATACAGTAAGTATAACTTTAGGTAGATAGAGCAAGGGTTAGCTTGTTGTGGAGAATTAGGATAACTAAGCGATCGCAATTGGTGTTGGGTTCCGCTTCTCTTCACCCAACCTACTTACCGAGATGATATCTTGCGATCGCTAACCCTACTGGTTTACGCTATTTCCTGACAGATGGTCTAGGTGACTTTGGCAAACCAAAATGTAGGGGCGCAATGCTTGCGCCCACGTTTCTGGTGTATTTACAAAAATTCATACTGAACATTTACAACCCACCTTAAGAGCCCCGACTTCTCAATAAAACCGCTAATTAGCTCGACAAACCGATAGAAGAAGTCGGGGCTCTGGGACTTTTTGAGTACGGTTTAGGGAATGTTATAGTTTATATGCGTACACCTGTCCCATTATTAGTAATGATAGCAAAAAGTAGTCGAGATTGCAACAATATTGAGCTGATAGCTGATAGCTCTTAATTAACGTTATTTTTTCCTGTTCACTTGTGCTATTTTTCCCCTTCCATCCGCTGAAAGTATTGATTTCTCGTTCGGATTGTCTATTCTGGGGAAAAAATCGGCATTTTCACTTGTGCTATTTTGCCAATTGGCTTGGGTTATTTTGGAAAAATGCCTCTACCCATTGCTGCCCTAAAGTATAGTAACGAACCCGCTGGCCACTTCCAGCAACAACTGGAGTAATGAATCCATCAGTAGCCCATGTTTTCAGCCATTCACGAGCTGTATTCTCCGAAACACCAAACCAGCTCACTACATCTGAAGCTGCCATCACAAATGGATTCTCCACTTGATCAAGAACCCGTGCCAGGATACGAGTCAGAACTTGTTGTTGCAGGCGTGGCAAGTCTTCCCACGGTAGGGCATCAGAACTAGTGCTTTTTTGGTATAGGGAAGTTGCTTTAAGCTTTAACTCGGTTGCTGCCTGGGCCATCTTCAGAGTTAGAGAATGAGTTATCTACTGAAGTAATTCAAGGTACACAGAATAAATCTATGTGAGTATTTTAACTGGGAGATGGGGGGATGGGGAGATGGGAAGACAAGGAGACAAGGAGACAAGGGAAAAAATCCCAAACAACAAACAACAAATAACAAATAACAAACAACAAATAACAAATGACAAATAACAAAATAGCTTTATTTGGTACTAGTGCCGATCCACCAACTGCTGCTCATCAAGCAATTTTGAGCTGGCTCTCCCATTACTACGATAAGGTGGTAGTTTGGGCATCGGATAATCCTTTTAAATCTCACCAGACTAGCCTGGAGGAGCGATCGCAAATGTTACAATTACTTATAGAAGAGATCGACTCCCCCCACCAGAACCTGGGAGTTTATCCCAGCCTGAGTAGTCCCAGAACCTGGGAAACGGTAACCAAGGTGAGAGAGCAATGGGGCAGGGAACCGGAATTAACCCTGGTAGTTGGTTCTGACTTATTATCTCAGATGAGCCGTTGGTATCAAATTGAACAACTGTTAGGGCAAGTAGGATTGCAGGTCATACCTCGTTCAGGATATCCGATCAAGGAGCAAGATTTGGAGCAACTGAGAAAACTAGGAGCCAAAATTGCCATCGCGGATGTGCAAGTACCGGCAGTTTCCTCCACAGGGTATCGTGTACAAGGGGATACAGAAGCAGTGACTGCTCCTGTGGAAAACTATATTCAGCAAAAAAAGTTGTATTAATTGGGAATTGGGAATTGGGAATTGGGAATTGGGAATTGGGAATTGGGAATTGGGAATTGGGAATTGAGTATGGAGAATATCTCCCTTGTATCCCTTGTATCCCTTGTATCCCTTGTATCCCTTGTCTCCCCATCCCCCCATCCCTCCATCTCCCCATCCCCCCATCCCCCCATCTCCCCATTTCCCCTTCTCTTGTCTCTAGCTTATGAACTCTGA
>JAAHGR010001239.1 GCA_010672425.1 Symploca sp. SIO2E6 | reverse complement strand
TGTTTCTCTTATTCAATTGGGGGCGCGAAGCGCTCCGAGGCGAGCTCTCGATAAACACCGAGGCAGGAGGCTGCGAGGCAGGAGGCGAGGGAGGAGGAAGGAGGTTCCAAGGAGGTTCCAAGGAGGTAAGAGATATGTTTCTCACTCTTTCAATTGGGGGCGCGAAGCGCTCCTTGGGAGCTCTTGAGAAACACCGAGGCAGGAGGCTCCGAGGCTGCGAGGCAGGAGGAGAGGGAGGAGTAAGGAGGTTCCAAGGAGGTAGGAAATAGTGTTTCTCCTGTTCAATTGGGGGCGCGAAGCGCTCCTTGGGAGCTCTTGAGAAAGAAGGGAGCTTCGGAGCAGGGAATAGAATTGTTTCTCCTGTTTTTTGGGGCGCTAAGCGTTTCTTGGGAGCTCTCTAGCCGCGAATACCTAAGCGTTGAATTAAGGATTGATAGTGCTTGGCATCTCCTTTACGAATATAGCTCAGTAAACGCTTCCGCTGACCAATCATTTTCAGCAATCCTCGTCGGGAAGCATGATCTTTTTTATTTTTTTGCAGGTGAGTACTCAACTGATTAATGCGTTCAGTGAGCATGGCAATTTGGACATCTGCGGAGCCAGTATCGGTTTCATGTAACTGGTAGCCGTTAATAATTTTGTGTTTACTCTCTTGCGTCAGACTCATGAACGGGGGTAATTCGTATAAATACAGCAACTTTCCATAGTATCACGAATTGTCTGTTGTTTGTTATTTGTCCTTTGTCGTTTGCACTAAACTGCCACGCTGATCTAACCACTGTTGCAAAATTATAGCAGCAGCCTTGCGGTCAATCAGGGCTTTATTGCGAGAAGGGGAGCAATTTTCAGCTTTGAGTAACTCTTCAGCGGCAAAAGATGTCAGTCGCTCGTCTACATATTCTATCGGTAGTCCCAGGTTGGTTGACAACTTGCGAGCAAACTTCTGTATTTTTCGTGCCTGGGAACCCAGGTCTCCTTCCATCGTATAAGGTAAACCAACTACCAACAGCTGTACTTCTCTTTCCTCGACTAACTCTCGCAACTGCTCAACATCTCGAACAAAGGAAGTGCGCTTAATTGTTGTCAATCCTGTAGCAATCAATCCAGTGCCATCACATCCTGCCACGCCAATGCGCTTGTTTCCCACATCCAACCCTAGTACCGAGATTTTTTCTATCATTTACTTTCACTAGCATTAGTACTCCGTCAATCAAGAAATAACGGATAAACTCTCTCTGATGCGTCCCCGTGTCTGGTGCGTCTCCGTGTCTATCTCAACCCGTCTAATCAAACATTGACCAGAAAAATTTTAGATTTTAGATTTTAGATTTTAGATTTTAGAATAAAACGGTCACAAGCCCCTAAATTTGTTTAGGTCATACATCTCTGATATTCAATCTTCAAATCCTCAAGCCCCTAAATTTATTTATGGGGTAAATCTAAAATCTTCAATCTTCAATCTTCAATTGTTTGACAGACCACTAGTTCCACGTTTCG
>JAAHGR010001238.1 GCA_010672425.1 Symploca sp. SIO2E6 | reverse complement strand
ATGAGACAATTAGACGAACTCTGGCTTAACAGTCACCAAGTCCAATCGGTAGTAATCTACGGTCATCGCCGTATGGGTAAGACGTCGATCCTCCGTAATGTTACCAATCGCCTGGGAGCAGAGATTAAACTAGCCTACATTAACCTACTAGGTGTGGGGGATACTTCTCAGGGAGTGGGAGAAGTGCTGATGGCAATTTGTGATGGTATTGCTGAGGCTGTAAACCTACCACCGCCAGCGGATGAGGATTTGCTAAACCTACCTTATCCTACTTTCCGGCGCTATCTGCAACAAGTAGAAACAAAGCTAGATAATCAAAGTCTCATTATCGCCCTAGACGAATTCGAGCAAATCGAAGAATTGATTAACAAAGGCAAAATCGCTCCCGACTTTATGAAAGTGTTGCGAGCCAGTGTACAAAAGAGTAAGCACATCGCCTTTGCCTTTGCCGGGTTGCATACCTTAGAAGAAATGACTGAAGATTATTTCCAACCCTTCTTCGCCAGTGTCATCCCCATCCGCGTCAGCTTCCTGCCACCGGCAACTAGCCACCAAATCCTCGCCAATCCAGCAATCGAGGACTTCCCCCTAGACTATACAAGGGAAACCCTAGACCAAATCCATGAACTTACCGCTGGTCAACCCTATCTAGTACAATTAGTCGGATTCGGGTTAGTCAACCGCTACAATCAGCAAGTCTTCGAGCAAAAACGCGATCGCGATCCTGTCTTTACCCTAGAAGACTTAGAGGCAGTGATCAACAATCCCGACTTTTTGAACAAAGGCCGTTACTATTTTACTGGAGTATGGGGACAAGCAACAGAAGGAGCCCCTGGTCAACAGGAAATATTACGAATTTTAGCACCTCACCCTTCAGGATTGAGCCAATCAGCTCTAGCCGCAGCCACTAACTTAGATGAAGCTAGCTTGCTTGCAGCACTCGAAACTCTCAAGCGCCACGATGTTATCCATCAGACTCCAGAAGGTTGGCTCCTTAGTGTAGAATTATTCCGCCGTTGGCTACTGAGTTAGATGGGAGGGAATAGGGAACAGGGAACAGGGAACAGGGGGGAGAGGGAATAGGGAACAGTTTTAAGAGGTATAATACCAAATCTGCTTTGGATAGACCACAAATAACGCAATCGCGAAACCCTGTAGAGACGTTGCATGCAACGTCTCTACAGGATCGGATATGACGGGTTCATATATACCGGATTTGGTATTAAGCTGATGTGCAGCTGAATTGTATGATGAGAAAACGTGAAAATATTGTAGTGCGTAAGCGATGCTAGCGCGTAGCGCAAACATCTTGCTCGCTAGTATTATACAAATTAAATGCGTAACAACTTACAACCTTATTCCTTCCCTTGGATCCTCCGGTTCCCCTCCTTGGAGGGGTTATATCAATTCCGGTTGCATCGGAATGATTAAAAATCTGGCTTTCTGGTTAGAAAACATAGATACACTGAGGGCGCAAGCTTTGCGCCCCTACATCACCA
>JAAHGR010001237.1 GCA_010672425.1 Symploca sp. SIO2E6 | reverse complement strand
GGTTTAGATGTCTTACTTCCTCAAGAGGCGAATAATCGTGTTTATGGTGTGACAGTGGGGGTTGTTACCAATAATAAAGACCCCGATGGGCTGGGGAGGGTCAAAGTCAAATTTCCTTGGTTATCTACCCAAGATGAAAGCTACTGGGCAAGAATTGCTACTCTGATGGCAGGGGACAAGCGAGGTGCTTACTTTATCCCAGAAGTTGATGATGAAGTATTAGTGGCCTTTGAGCAAGGTGATATGGCTTTTCCCTATATTTTAGGGGGGTTATGGAATGGGAAGGATAAGCCACCGGAAACCAATAAGGATGGGAAAAACAATCTACGTTTGATTAAATCCCGTAGTGGTCACCAAATCATTCTTGATGATACTAAAGGGGAAGAGAAAATTATTATTGAAGATAAGACAGGTAAAAATAAAATCACGATTGATTCCAAAAAAAATGATATGACGATTGAGGTGGAAAATGATTTAACGATTAAAGCCAAAAAGAAAATTAATATTGAAAGTGCCGAGGATGACATTTCTATTAAATGTAAGAACTTAACAATTAAGACTCAAGAAGATTTGCAAATTGATGCCGGAAAAGACTGTACAATCAAGGCTAAGGCCAAAGGGGAGATAGAATCTTCTTCCGGTATGACAATTAAATGTTCTGCTGGAGTCAAAGTAAATAATGGTAATTTGGAGGTAATGTGAATTGTTGTTTGTTGTTTGTTGTTTGTTGTTTGGGAATGGGAAATGGGGAATGGGGAATTGGGAATTGGGAATTGGGAACTTTGAACTTTGAACTTTGAGGCTTATGGATATTGACTTTCTCGGTGTTGGTTGGAGTTCTCCTGTAGAATTAGATAACAAGAACCAAATTCTCATGGTGCAGTACGAGGATAAAGTTCGTCAATCAATTTGGAATATTCTGAGTACTGCTAAAGGGGAACGGGTAATGCGTCCAGACTTTGGTTGTGGGATTTATGATCATGTATTTGCTCCTAATAGTTCTGGAACTAATGGTCAAATTATGAGCGATGTACGGGACGCTTTATTATTGTGGGAACCCCGCATTGATGTGTTGGACGTAGAGGTAATATCGACTCCCTCTCAACCAAATTTATTGCAGATTCAAATTAACTACCAAATTCGCACAACCAATAATATATTCAATTTAGTCTATCCTTTCTATTTACAGTAAGTTCTCATGTCTATACCAACTCCCAAAATAGACCGGCGTACTGAACAAGATATTATTAATGAGACGTCTGCCCTAGTAGAAGATAATACCGAATGGACATCGCCCACAGGTGAAAAAATTGATGCTGGGTTAGCCTTGGTTCGTATCTTCGGTCATCTGGCAAGCTTAGTAAGGGATCGCCTCAACCGTCTCCCTGATAAAAATTTTATAGCATTCCTCAATTTACTGGGGGCTCAATCCCAACCCCCACAACCGGCTAAAGTCCCCCTCACCTTTCATTTAGTTGAAGGTAGTCCAGGTAGTACCATA
>JAAHGR010001236.1 GCA_010672425.1 Symploca sp. SIO2E6 | reverse complement strand
TACCAACCACTCAACTACCAAGCCAATTACCAACTCGTTGGGCAAGGGAGACACCTGGAGCCATTGAGAGTGGCGTCATCTACACAGTATTGGCAGGTATTCAGGACTTTATTAACCATTGGCAACAAGAGTTTCCCGACACCAAGATTGCTTTAACCGGCGGTGACTCCGAGGTGCTACTGAAGTATCTCCAAACCCAGTTTCCCGAAACAGCAGTTCAGTTCATTATCGATCCTCACTTAATCTTTCGAGGAATTGGGAATTGGGAATTGGGATTGTCTTAAGATTAGGCTTGAGCTTAGGGCGTTTTGCTACTACTACCGAGTCAATATTACCAATCGAGAAACTGTGCGATCGCACTAAGGATTTATGTTAGCTTTATAGTTAAAGTCATTTCAGCAGCTACCTATTCCCTTTTTGTAATGCAAAACCCTTTACCTGCAACACCGCCCCCCAGTCCAGAGAATAATTGTCCTGACTGCCTTTATCTGGATTTGAGTGGGGAGATTATTGAATCACAAAAAAACTTTCTTTCTAAGTTAAAACGACAGTCAAAGGAAACAGAGAAAATTGAGTTGTATGTAACCATTAATTTTAACGAACAGTGGGAAAATTTACCTGGTGGTCGTGTGAAATTTGGATTGAGAGGGGGAGAACTAAGACTGAACCTAGAAGGCGCCAACATTCCCTATAAGTACCGTCAATTCAATGATCCTTTGGAACTCCCTGTTGATAAGGAGAGACAACAACAAGAAGGTCGTGAACACCAACATGGGCTCGAAGCTTCTTGGGCTAGAGGCAAACACTGAACAGCTAACAGAACTAGCAGAAATTGCCAATATAGATCTTAAAGAAGATTTAGCCGGAGCTAACTTGAGGGAAGTTGATCTCAGCGGTGTTGACTTGAGCAAGGCAGATTTAAGAGGAGCAGATTTAAGAGGAGCCATCCTGCAACAGACAAATTTATTGGATGCCAAAGTAGAAAAGGCTCTATTTGGCAATAACTTAGGGCTTTCTGAAGCGACAAAGCAGCAACTAGAAAAGCTTGGAGCAATTTTTGAGGAATTGCCTAAGCAGAATTTGCCCTGGCTAACCCATCTGCAAAAACTTCCTCTACCCTTGTCAATTCCAGATCAGGTTCTCGCTCAACTGCTAGATTATTGCCAAAAGGCAGCTCAATCTTCTCGATTGATAGGAACTAAATTAGTGTCTGCTGTGGAGGGTTTATTTCCCAATCAATCCCATAGGCTGAACGAGTTAGCACAAAAAGTACTATTGGGTTATCCTCGTTCTGTTGGAGTGAGTTCCCAGGCTGAAGCTCCATTTCCTCGCAGTTACAATGCGGCAACATCTGATGAGAAGATGGTGTTATCTTTGTCAGCTGCTAAACAGATTATCGATACTCTGACTGTAGAGGTTTCCCTACAGCAGCCAAGGGTAGAACGGTAATGGTTGACTACCGCTGGTTGGCTGACGCTTCAGATAGAATATCTTGCTCATCAGAAACCACCCAAGA
>JAAHGR010001235.1 GCA_010672425.1 Symploca sp. SIO2E6 | reverse complement strand
TCCCCAGCCATCAAAATGGCTGGGGAATTTGCTGGAATGCTGAGGCTGGGTGTCGATACTGTGAAGATAACTATCAGAGCCACACCCAGACATAGTAAGCAAAACTGCAACGGTTTAAGGGCAAACTTTCTCATAATCTTATATCTACTCCCGAAAGTATTATTTTAATTAATATCAGCTGTCAGCTGTCAGCTTTTTGGCTGCTGCTGGTGTCTAATCTGGTAATGATCAATTATTATTGATGGATAACTATCTAGTAAAATTCATGACACAATCATCATCTCATCATCTGGTACGCCGGGGCCGGGTTTTTCCCGAAAAACAACTTTCTCCCGAAGAAAAAGCCAGAATTGAAGCCGAAGACGCAGTTTTTTATCAGCGTTGCCGGGAAGTCTTCGAGCTAGTGCAACCGGAATTGATGCAGGGGCATTACGATTGGTTTATTATTATTGAACCTGATAGTGGTGAGTATTTTATCGATCAAGATAAAAATATAGCACTTTCACAATCACGTTCCCAACATCCAGGGAAAAAATGTATGATTATGCGCATTAATGAAACGGGAACTTGTGGCAGAATATGATTCAAGGTGAATTTAATAGTCGAGGAGAATCGATAGTCAAGATGCGGATAGTTTAGGATGGATGCGCAGTAATGAGCCACAGGATATGCAAACTGCAATGGGAGAAGCACGGTTTAGTTTATACGAGGGAACGGTAGTTATTGAGGGAGAGGAATCCACAATTGAAGTATTAGGAGGAAATGAACTGATGAATATTATTTTAGGTGTCTTTTGGTTACGAACAAAGCGTTTGGTTGTAGATTTTTCAATAGGAGTGTTGACGTTAGGATAAAGTCTGCTCTCAGTTAGTTATGATTTAATTTGGCTTCCAACATTGACTCAATTTCTTTGTAATCTCGTTCTGAGGGAGGGGGATATTTAAAACTATACTTTTTACGAAGTATTAACTCTTCTAGGGCTTGACTAAAGGCTTCTTCATTATGACGATTTGCCGAAAGGTATTGACGCAGTTCAGCTAATGTTATTAGAGAAAGTGAGTTTTTCATAATTTAAAGTTCCAGTTACCCACGAGATGCCTTTGTGGTTTTACCCCTTTACCATCCTAGCGCAAATAAGCAGTTTTTTTGACGAAGTAGCCTCAGGTGGGCTCTAATGAGGACATTGGTTCCATAACTGACGAATAACTGATGACTAAGCCTACCTACAACTCTTTCCGTACCGCTGTTGAATCAGGGGAATTTTTAATTACCGCTGAGGTGGCTCCTCCCAAAGGGGGTAATCCAGACCACATGATTAAAATGGCTCAAACCTTGAAAGGTAGAGTCCATGCGGTGAATATTACCGATGGTTCTCGGGCGGTGATGCGGATGTCTCCCTTGGCAGCATCGGTAATTTTGTTGCAGCATGGTATTGAGCCAGTATGTCAGGTTGCCTGTCGCGATCGCAACCGGATTGGTCTACAAGGGGATCTTCTGGGAGCCCAGTCTCTGGGTATTCGCA
>JAAHGR010001234.1 GCA_010672425.1 Symploca sp. SIO2E6 | reverse complement strand
TGCGTTTTTGAGTAGGTGTGTGGAACTGGCATCCTGCCAGTATTAGGTGGTAGGTGGTAGGAATTTCCCACTTGCGGTGCAAGGTTTTTGAGCTAAAAAATAACACAATTATAAGTAAAAGCATTTTTTGATACAGTTTTCTAGAGATAGATCTCTCCAGTGTAGTGCTGGTGTATACCGAGCTAGGTGCTTCACATTTGTTGTAGCTATAATTGGAGATTTACCTTTTAAACCTAAAATAATAGCTTGTGCTGCTAGTATTACATCTCCATCAAGGGATTCTTCATGGGCGGTAGACTGTCCTGTTTGCCTTGCCCAAGCCCATAACTCTGCTGCCTTTTGCATGGTTTCTCTATTGATTGGTAAACATCCGATTTCCTCCCGCAATTCGTTTAGTCTTCTTAATCCATTTGTCTTTTTGGCTCTGAGAAGTTCCCTCCTTATTTCGTAGTCTGATATCTCCGAAGAAATTGTCCGTATTCCTTGCAGCTCAATTGTTGTCAACCACCTTTTACATTCTATAGCTATATTTTCAGCTTGCGGGTTTGTGACTAAACCTAGAATTCCAGTATCAAGGATTATTATGATTTTATTTAAATAATTTTCTACTTCTGTATTTGTCAACATTTTTAATGCAGTTTAAGGTTGCTTGTTGTTCTTCCTTATCTCCTTCTTGTTCCCACGAATCTAGGAGTTGTAAAAGTCTTGAATTGGTTTTTCTTTTTGGCAAAAACTCTGATTGATCATTTACTTCTGTTGAATCAACTATTTTGAAGATTTCATTTACTTGCCAATGTATTGAGATTAAAGAGTTTCGTAAAATATTTTTATTGTATTCAAATAAATAATTTTCTTGAGTTATTGGACTTGTAAAATAAAAGCCATCCATTTGTTCTAATACATCTTTACAAAGAAGATCTAATCCGATTAATACTAAAGGATACATGAAAATCCTTGGGTTACTATGTACGGAATTTGATATCAAGTAAAAACCTAGGCTTAGATCGCTAACTTGTTCTGAAGTTTTTCTAGGGACAATGGTCTTGATTATGTAATCAAGACCTGAGTAAGTTTGGCTAAAACTACTATAATCTTGTCTAAGATTCAGGTAATAGTTATATAACTCTCTTGATGTATTTTTATTGATTTTTGTTAATATCTCAGTTATTATTTTTTCTATACCTTCAAAATTTTTGCTTTTCTTTTTAAATGATGGTTCATTGATGATTTGTGCTATCAATTGTTCTAGTTCAGCATTTTTACTTTTGATAAATTCTGAATTATAATGGCTATTTATGCTTTTTTCTAACTTTTTTTTGATATCATCGATAAATCTAGTAAGTGGTTCCTCTTCTAGGTTTTTAACTATATTTTTAATTTCGTTATCTAATTGCAGCATAATTGTTTTTTGCTCTCTTAAGCTCAAAGGGGGGTATTAAAGGCAGATTTGGTATAACCAATAACTAGTGACTAATGACCAATGACCAATAACCAATACTAACCCAAACCCAACTCCCGTTTAAGA
>JAAHGR010001233.1 GCA_010672425.1 Symploca sp. SIO2E6 | reverse complement strand
AATCTTGTCTGGGTTAACTGCACGCCTTTCAATTAGAGTATACTCATCCCGATGTAATGCCAAAAAATCCCGTACCGCTGGATGTGTACCACCAGTTAGCACCACCTTGGCTCCAGGCTTGAGGCGCGTCAGTCCCACCGCTGCACCGAGAGCATCAAAGTCAGCAGTTGTATGGCACAAAATTAAATCCATGGTATTTTTTCCTGTATAGTATGCTCATTACTTTCAAGGAACACATTCAACCACAAGGGGTCTGGGCGTAGCATTTGGATTGATATGCCTGGGTCTATGTGCTTAAATTGTCGCCCAAATGCTACGCCCCTACATATCTCCACACTTGACATGGTAAAATCTTGCTACTTGCAGCCAACCTTCCTAGGGTAAGGAGGAATGCCAACCGCCCACTTGGCCAAGCAGGTTGTTAGTTGTTTGTATTGCTTCACAAGCAACAAATAACAAATAACAAATAACAAATAACACGTTCATGATTTTGGGAGAACAAAAATGACTATCATATTTTCACTGGCACTTACGGCTTTAGTTGTCTTGTCATTCGTGTTAGTGGTCGGGGTACCAGTAGCCTATGCTTCACCTCAAAACTGGGAGCAATCAAAAAATTTGATTTTCTTGGGTTCTGGTGCTTGGGCAGTTCTAGTGATCTTAGTTGGGATCTTGAACTTTTTGGTAGTCTAGATTGGGAGAAAAACCACAACCAAATTCTCACAACCAAAAATAACCATGGCAGTTTTCGAGGGTAATTTTACTTCAGCGAGTTCCCTACGGTTCGCAATTATCATTGGTCGATTTAATGACCTAGTAACTGGCAAACTCCTACAGGGATGCCAGGATTGCTTAAAACGCCACGGTGTTGACATCAATCCCGAAAGCACCCAAGTGGACTATATTTGGGTGCCAGGTAGTTTTGAAATTCCCCTGATGGCTCGCCAAGCTGCACTCAGCCATAACTATGATGCTGTGATTTGTCTTGGTGCTGTCATCAAGGGTCAGACACCTCATTTCGACTATGTTGCTGCTGAAGTCTCCAAGGGGATTGCAGCCGCTAGCTTTCAGACAGGTGTGCCAGTCGTTTTTGGCATTTTGACCACAGATACGATGCAACAAGCCCTAGAACGAGCAGGCATCAAGGGTAACCATGGCTGGAACTATGCCATGAATGCCCTGGAAATGGGCAGTTTAATGCAGCAGTTCAAGAGTCATAGCTCAGCCTATGCTGCTTCTGATGATGGAACTATTACTACCCAAGCCCTACCAGTGACCTCCAATCCTGTGCTTGCCCCAGAAGCTGGGAAGTTGGGGAAGCTGGAGGAGTAAGGGACTTCCATCGCTAGGGGAGCCGGGGGAGCGCTGGGGAAGACAAGGAAGACAAGGAAGACAAGGAAGACAAGGAAGACAAGGGAGACATTCCCAATTCCCAATTCCCAATTCCCAATTCCCAATTCCCAATTCCCAATTCCCAATTCCCAATTCCCATTTCCCAATTCCCAATTCCCAATTCCCATTTCCCA
>JAAHGR010001232.1 GCA_010672425.1 Symploca sp. SIO2E6 | reverse complement strand
TCTTCGCTTTATTGATGGCGATTCACCACAACCTGAAGATTTTCTTTCATGGCGCGAACAAAATCCTAAGCAATCTTGTCCAAAAGGGGTAACAGAATGTCAAGCTTGTGGTCTTTCTGTCTTTACAACACAAGAAGGTGTTTGTACTGCCTTGCGCCGGAAACCTTTTCTTCGACGCAAGCAGGTTGCTGTAGGTCAATTAACTCCTGACAATGGAGTACTATTAAATACACCATCAAGGGGAACTGGGGATAATCATCATACTTGGTGGGTATCTAAAAATACTGACCCTTGCAAGGCTTTTCAATTAACCATCATAAATTGTTCTAATTTCACTAAATAATCAGTTTTTATGAATCTTCTTCCACAAAATACTCATTTGGGTAAGTTGGACATTTTGGAGGTATATGACTATTATGATCTCCCTTGTCTCTTTTCCTGTAAAAATTTATCAGAACATATTTTCTTGGCTATCTTATCAGAGTTAACTAAAGAGCTGGCAGTATGGATCTATGTTCCCACTTCAAGAGGTAGATTGGAAGATATCCGCTCTGGTACTATTGATTTACATGACGCTTTTGTCAAGTCAGAAGATGGATTTGTATACAAAGTTATTATTGACGTGAATAACAGTACAGATACAATTGAACCCATTTTTTGTGAAGATTTAAACCAAGAGTGGTTGCCAATTGCAGGTGAGTTTATTGATTTTAGTCAAGAACCGTTGATTTGGGAGAAAATCAGCAGCATCAGGTAGTGTACTGATAGCTTTCTCTGGTAGGTTAGGTGTAACGTTCGCGTAGCGTCTGGAGTAGGAGAAGTGAAACCCAACGAGACTACACCAGCGTATGGGAAAAGAGCGATCGCTTCCCTTATGTCCTGAACGTTTTTTGCTATTATTCTTAATAAAAGAAGGACACCAGCTAGAAAAATGACAGTCCAACTCATGATCGAAATGCCCGAAAGTGCTTTTTCTGCACTGCGCACTAGTCCAGATGCTTTTATGCAAGAAATGCGCCTAGCCGCTGCCATCAAATGGTACGAAGTCGGCACTATCTCCCAATCTAAAGCTGCTGAAATAGCAGGTGTGAGCCGCCAAGAATTTCTCGCTGCTCTTTGGCGCTTCAACGTGTCACCTTTTCAGGTAACACCTCAAGAACTAGCAGAGGAACTCTCCCGTGGTTAGAAAATGGGTTATCAATGCTTCCCCCTTGATTGTTCTGGCAAAAACCTCTCAAATTGGTTTACTCTCCCCAAATATGTAGCGAGATTGTAATTCCTACTGGGGTAGTTCAAGAAATTAATTCTGGTCCTAGTAAGTTGGACATTTTGGAGGTATATGACTATCGACATCTTTGCTATAGCTAATTTTTTTCAGATCTAGACCTTCTGAGCGATCGCTTAGGGGAAAACATTAAGGTTGAATAGGGAAAGCGAGCAAGATGCTCGCACTACTCAATGGTTTGCTGTTGGGACAAGAGCGATCGCTAATTCATTCTTCAACTACAGTGATAGGATTGGGGGATCGGAAGGACACGTC
>JAAHGR010001231.1 GCA_010672425.1 Symploca sp. SIO2E6 | reverse complement strand
TGCTCTATGTCACCTATAAATCTGGGGTGAGTAAATATAGCGACAATATCTGGAGCAGGATTACCCCTAAAGACAAACCTGCTTCCTTTAATGCCCTAGGCGTTAACCCCACCAATCCCAATGATGTACTGGTAGCTTCTAGTCAGTCAGTCTCTAGTAAAATCTACAGAACCTTAGATGGCGGAAGCAGTTGGACAGAACTCAAGACATCCCTTAATCACACTGTTCCTTGGTGGGATGATAGTCTGTTTTCGATCTGGATTTCTGCGATCGAATTTGATCCCCAAGTTCCAGGAAAAGTTTGGCTGACTAATGGCTTTGGCATCTGGCAGACGGAAAATATCAATGCTAATCCAGTAGTCTGGACTAATCATCAGCAAGGACATGAAGAGATAGTTCCTTTTGCCCTAACTGCTCCTCCCCAGGGAGCTGTATTATTGAGTGGTATTGGTGATGTCAGTGGTTTTCACCACAACAATGGACTCACAGCTTATCCATCCAACAAATTGGAGGGTACTCCTCAATGGCGGGAAACCTTTGATATTGCCTATTCTATCAGTCAGCCATCGCACCTAGTTCGAGTTGGTGGTGCCCGGTGGAACTCTAACTATACAGGCGTAACTTCTACAGATGGTGGGTTGACATGGAAGAAATTTTCCTCATTTCCCCAGAAGACTATGCCCTTGCGGGTAGCAATATCGGCAACTAATCCCAAGTTATTTGTCCTCACTAACAGTGAAGCTCAGCCTTTGAGGACAACCGATGGTGGTAGATCCTGGAGTCAAGTATCAGGACTACCCGATGGTCCCAAGGGTCCATGGTATTGGAAACAACCCCTAGCAGCAGATCCAGTAGATGGCGACACCTTTTACTACTACAGCCAAGGCAAAGTCTACCGCTCTACTGATGGCGGTACATCCTTCAACCTCGTCAACTCATCTCTGCCTTACGATAAATGGGATTGGTATGCAATCAAAACAATTCCTGGAGTTAAAGATGAAGTCTGGCTTGGTTTAGACAAAAGAGGTTTGTTCCGTTCTATTGATGGTGGTAAGACCTTTGCTAAACTATCCTCAGTAAAAAGAGCACATCTGTTTGCTTTCGGAAAACCACCAACAGGAAGCACAACTCCAGCACTTTATCTGTATGGCCAAGTCCAAGGAAATCCCGGACAAATGTCGAGCATCTTTCGTTCTCTTGACCAAGGGGAAACCTGGACAAGCATCGGTTCTACAGAAAATCCCATCGGCAATGAACCTAATGTGATGGCAGGGAGTTGGCAGAATTTTGGACTAGTGTTTATTGGTACTAACGGCAGAGGAATTTTCTACGGAACCCCGGATTAGGGAATGGGGAGATGGGGAGGATGGGGAAGACAAGGGAGACAAGGAAGACAAGGAAGACAAGGAAGATATTCGCAATTCCCCAACAACAAACAACAAACAACAAACAACCAACAACAAACAACCAACAACCAACAACAAACAACCAACAACCAATAACCAACAACCAACAACAAACAACAAACAACCAACAACCAATAAC
>JAAHGR010001230.1 GCA_010672425.1 Symploca sp. SIO2E6 | reverse complement strand
GACTAGTTTCTAACTTCTTTTTAGGCAATGAAAACTCTTCTTCCTCCTGCCTCCTGCCTCCTGCCTCCTGCCTTCTAACGCTTATTACTTATTACTTATGCAGCAAACCCTAACTATGGTTCTAGTCCCTCATTGAGAATGTTCAAATATTCACGGTAGACGAACAAACGATCGCGTCTTTTTCCTGTCACCTCTTGAACTATACCCAAACTCTCTAGATGCCTCAGTGCAGAGGTGATAGTTGGCTTGCTCATTGCCAAAGCTTCAGTAGCGTAATTAATACTAAACAGGGGTTTTTGTCGCATTAAATTATGTAGCCGCAATACCGAACCCGCTGCACGACCAATCTGTTCAATTTTGCTGTTATCCTCTGCAAAAAGATTTAACAACCGTCTTGCGGTAGAACTTGCTTGCTCTGACACTACCATGACCCCTTCCAGAAAAAAGCTCAACCAAGCTTCCCAATCTCCCTTAAGCCGAACTTGCTGCAAGAGGTCATAATATAGTTGGCGATGGGTCTTGAAGTACAAACTCAGGTAAAGCCAGGATTCCGATAAGGCATCCTCAGCACAGAGTAGCAAAGTAATCAGTAGCCTCCCCAAGCGACCATTGCCATCCAGAAAGGGGTGAATGGTCTCAAACTGAACGTGAGCAAGTGCTGCTTTAATCAGAACCGGGGTGCGTTCCGGTTGATTGTGCCAAAATTTTTCTAAGTCTCCCAAACAATGTAGCACCTCTGTCGGCGGCGGAGGGACAAACAGTGCATTACCAGGACGTGTGCCTCCTATCCAATTTTGACTGCGGCGAAATTCCCCCGGTGTTTGCTCACTTCCCCTTCCCTCTGAGAGTAGCACCTGATGAATTTCACGAATCAAGCGCAATGATAAGGGAAAACCCTCTCGCATCCGCATCAAACCGTGATTGAGTGCTGCTACATAGCGAGATACTTCCTGCACATCGTCTAATGGCACCCCTGGTACTTCCTCGATTTCGTAGAGCAATAGATCAGAGAAGGAAGACTGAGTACCCTCAATCTGTGAAGATAGTACCGCCTCCTTACGCACATAGAAGTAGAGAAACAGGGATGGTTCTGGCAACAAAGTGGTAATCCCATCCAAACGACCTAAGGCCCGATTAGCACGTTCGATCAGATCGTACAAATCCCCATTTAACTGCAAAGGGGGTACAGGTGGTAGGGGTTGGGGGACAAATGCCAGAAAGGCTTCCGGTGAGTTGAGGCTACGGACATAATGTCCTTGGAGTCCACGTTCTATATTTTGCCTCCTGAGAAAAGTAAAAAAACTTTATTAGCGATCGCCCTTAGTAAAAGATCATAGCCTATCTTTTACTAAGACCTTTAATTATGGTTGATTTTGGTAACTTTTTATACCAATACTGAGTCGCTGATACCAAATCTGGGTTAGTCACCCCCGTTATCTTGGGAATAAGGCAGAAGGCAGATGGCAGATGGCAGAAGGAAAAGAAGGTTTAAGCGAAACCGGGGGTTTGAAAGGCGGATTTGGTATGACCTCGGAAATCGTGGACA
>JAAHGR010000123.1 GCA_010672425.1 Symploca sp. SIO2E6 | reverse complement strand
ACTCTAGAAGTGTGGTTGTCTTACCCGATCCTGGTTTTCCTAAAATCAATAGCCTACGCCCTGGACTAAGGGCATCTAGTCTATCAATAACTCTAGTGCCAGGGGGTAGAGATTCCCTTGTCTGATGAGGAATATCCCAAGCTAGTTCCTGGGAATCATCAACGGCTTGAGATCGTTCCTCTAACTCCAAAGCAATTAGTGTTCTATTGTGAAGTGATTGCTCTAGAATGTCCTCAATCCAGAATGCTTGCACCTTACTAAGCAGAGTCCGACGATCGCGATCTTCTTCTTGTGTCAGTTCAGGGTGTGGATGTTGTAAGGCAGGTTGTCTAGCTTTAATTTGTTCAAGAATAGCTTTAATTTCTTCAGGAATAGGAAAAATAACGTTATTAACTCGAATTTGACCTTTTTCGTCAAGAGCCGGATCTAACTGATTAGCTGCATTTTCTAGATCATCACGGGCAAAACTAGCCATGCTACTGGCATAAATCCTCAAGGATTCAAATCTTTCATATTTCAAAGAATCAGCAGATGCCTCTACCAGTGCTGCCATCTGCATCAATTTTGCTCTTTTTATAGAAGTAAAGTTTGAAATGTTCGAGAGGATGTCACGGTACTGCGTGGCCAGTTTATGAGCAGCTTCGTCTGGATTAATATACGCCAGAGCAGCCAGTTTTTGTGTTTGGGCAAATTCTTTAATGTCAGGGTTAGTATCCAGCCTTAATTGCTGCTCTGTATATTGGAGCAAAAACTCAGAGAGCTCTTCTATGCGTTCAGAACCAAATTGGCGATCGCTTCTCAGACGGTTGAGCAACTCACTGCGAACCGCTGCATCCATTTGATAAAGCTCATCATCAATTTCACGACATAGGCCAGATAGTAGCAAATTAGATACAGCAATCCAGGGGATACGCAAGGGTTTTCCCTGAATATCTTTCTGAAAGGTTGCCCAGAGACGGTAGAGTAAGTCCGGGGTTAAGGCTAAGGGCAATGCTGCATGGTAGGCTAAATGGAGGTGAGGGGTATCCAACCGCTTGGCAAAGGTTTCGATTCGTCGGTTAGCAACTTCAACTGTCATCCTTAGTTTGCGATAAAAATGTACCTATTGTAGTGCCGTGACCCAACTAAAAAGGTAGGTTGGGTAGAGCGATAGCGAGACCCAACACAACCCGCTCCAACGTTGGGTCTCGTTGCCTCGACCCAACCTACATCTATTCCATCATTTTAGCTGGGTCACGGCAGTAGGGTGTGTATACCCTTCGGGATGCTTCGCTTAGAGCGAATCGCTTAATCTCCATTATCTTATTTGCCCTCGTAATACTCCAAGTGCGTTATCCAAACCACGACGACTAAATTCAAACATGGGAACAAATTTAGCAATTGCTTCAGCCGTCGTCCCAGTCCAAGCTGCTTTTGGCACTGGATTGAGCCATGCGATATATCGAATCCTTTGCTTTAGCTGCATCAAGAAAGTAGCCGTTAGTTCGATTCGCTCTAAGCTAAATCCTCGACGGGCGGCTCCTGCGTCGCTAAAAATTAAGATACCGGCTCGATTGGTACTTAACTGAGCTAGCATATCTGGAATTGATACCGCTTCTTGATAAGTTGGAGTTGTATACAAGTCAGCGATCGGGTAATTATGAAAGTAGTAGATTTTGGACTGACTAATCCGTCCTCCCTTAATCGCAGTTTGAGCTAATCTTTGGGACAAGGCATGGAAAGGTACCATCGAACCATACCAGTCAATCAGAATCAACAGCTCAGATTGGTTAAACCGACGGGGTCTCAGGATGGGGTCAACCAAGACTCCCTGACGACTGATTTGGTTAATTGTCGCTTCTAAATCCAATTCTACTGCAGGTCCCTCTCTGACAAAACGTCGCAGATACCGCCAACTCTGTTTCATTTGCCGACGAGTAACCGGGAAGTAGTCAGGGAGGGGAAGAGGATGATTAGCAAATACTTCATCAATTCTACTATTTGCTTGTTGTATGACTTGGAAAGCTTGGGATTCATCATCCTCTGGCTGAATCAGTTCAGCTTGAGAATCGGAGGAAGATGTTTGATTAAGAAGACTCTCCTGAGCAGTCAAATGGGCAATCATCCGCTGTGTAATCAACCAAATGGTTATTGCCGTAACCAGCAAAGCTACTAAAACTAGTGCAACCCAAAATCTGAGAACTGAAGAATTCTCTCTATTGGTTGGTTGGTCTGGTAAGTGGTTGTTTGGTTGGTCTAGGGTGAACGAAATTTTGGTTGAGATTTCAATTCTCCGCGTCCCCGCGTCCCCGCGTCCCCGCGTCTGCTTATTTGTTACCCCAACCCTTTTTTCGCTCACCCGTTGGTCTAGGTGAGATATCCCAAGAAAAAGCCTCATAAATAGCTGGTTTATATCCCTGATAGCTTTTTTGAATGAACCACAAAGACACAAAGGACACAGAGGATGAGGTGATTGTTTTGATGGGCACTGAAGTGACTTGATTAATTCAAGAATGCGATCGCTTGTGGAGCAATTGGGGTAAGGTTAGTTAACCTGGAATATTGTGCTTTTACAAGCGGATTTGGTATGAGGTGTGTGTTTTTTGCAATTTTTGTGAGGATAGGTTACAATTTTTGCAAATTGGTAGTGCGAGCATCTTGCTCGCGTTTGACATAAAAAAAGGTTTCATGAACTGCCCTCATTTGAAGGTTTATGGTTATTGTATATGAGTGAAATTGATCCTCTGAAGGCTTATACGGAAGCTTGCAGTGCTTTACGCCATTACTCAAACGCTAGCCTTACAGTAAGAATTACATCAGTAATCCAAGGTATTGCTTTATTAATTGCGTGGGCATATGTATTGACAAGAGATAATTCACAGTATGCAATCACGATCCCTATTGCTGGTTTTCTTTTCACAGGACTTCTTTACAACTTTCATAAGGGCTACTTTAAAACTACAGAAAATTTCTATGAGTCTGTAGCAAAGATGGAAGAAAAGTTCTTTGAGGAGGATTGCAGACCTTTTGCGACCTATCTACAGCTTTATAGGAAAATATACGGCAATATATGGAATATTTTTCTTAGAATTAATGCAACTTTTACACTTGTTGGTAGTCTCTTTTTTATAGCATTTATAATCAGTCTTTTCAGGCTTATCTACTATTATCAGTTAGATATCTAAAATTGATAAGCTTACATAAATTGCGATGTAGTTTCTGATCTTTTGCTCTTAGTTTCTCATAGGCTACCCATGTATTACCTTCAAAAACTAAGGATCTCATCTATTTCCTCGCTTGATGGTTGATATCCCTGATGGCTCTTGTGGGTTGCCATTGATTCTGCTATTTGCTTGATTAAGCTATTGCTTTGCAAGATGTACAAGGTTTCTTGTTCCCGTTCCCAATCTTCAACACTCATTACTACAAAGTCTTGACCCTGATGATCTGTCACTCTAATTGGAATGTGTTGATGGGTTATTTGCTCAACATAGTCTTTTAATGATTCTTTGAACCTATTCAAGCTGATGCTATCCATTAGCACATTTCCTAAGAGTAGAATACCTACGCCTATTTTATGTGTAGGGTGGGCATTGTCAATAACTTCCAACAACACAGCACAAGGGAGAGCCCTCGTTGCGGATGTAACTCTCCCTCATGCCTTCCTTTTTAGCCTCTAGTAGAGAAAGCGATCGCATCCTTAGATTACTCTATAGGTGCGAAAATTTTCTCACTCTGAAATGATATCAAACAATCTAAGCCAAGTCAAATGAAGAGAATCGAAAAACCACAAAGGCACAAAGAACACAAAGGGTAAAAAGGAGACAGGGTGTAGGGTGTAGCCGAAAGCTAACACCTAACACCTAACACCTAATAATGATTAAGGTTAATCCCGGCTTCCTTCGCCATTGCTTGCAAACCCTTCTTCTCTAAAGTCTTAATCGCCTTAGTAGACAACCGCAGCTTTACCCAGCGGTTAGCCTGAGGCCACCAAACTCGCTTTGACTGTAGATTAGCCTGCTGCAATTTATGACTACGGCGGTGGGAGTGAGAAATAGCAAAGGCATTATTTGCCTTCTTGCCTGTGAGCTGACATTTACGACCCATGAGATATTTTTGAACTTAACGACTGTGATCCATCATATCTTGAGACGGAAGATAGGGGGATGGGGAGTTGGGGAGATGGGGAAGACAAGGAAGACAAGGGAGACAAGGAGGAACTAGATATACTAATTTGACCTTCTCCATTCCCCATTCCCCATTCCCAAATGACAAATGACAAATGACAAACAACAAACAACCAATTACCGTTCAGTCAAACGAGTAAGTACCTGATTAGACCGTTCGACAAAAGCCTTCATGCCATCAGCATTAAAACCCTTTTGAGCCATCAGTGCTAGGTCATAGACGTGTTGACAAATTTGCTGAGCTAGTTCCTCGGAAGGAGACTTACCATCACTCTGCACAATACTACCCTGACTCAATTGCATCAGGTTATCGATCAGAGGATGAGCGGTATTGACAACTAAAATATGTTCTTCAGGAAACTGAGCCGACTGCTGCTGCATCATCGCTGTCATATCCTGGAGACGGCGCATGGCTTCTGGCAGGAGTACCATGGCTGGAGGTGTACCTTGGGGATCATCGGATTTGAGTGCTTGAGTACGGATGTTGAGTTTGGGTTTGTTGAGGGATTTTTCAAACAACTCTTTAATGACTTCAGCGCGGGTTTTATTGGTCTTGGGATCAACGATTTCCCCTGCTTTATCCTGATCGATTAGGGTATCATCTAATTCCGAGTCTACTCGGGAAAACTTGACATCGGAATACTCTCGCTCTAGGAAATTGATAAAGTGGGTATCGATGAAGGAGTCCATAAACAGGACTTCCAAACCCTGATTTTTGTGCAATTCTACATAGGTAGCTTGGCTGGCTTCATCGGTGCAATAGAAGACGTGGTTTTCGTGACGCTCTTTATTCCGCTCTAAATAGTCTTTGAGGGTAGTGTAGGGTAAGTTGGACTTTTCCTGTTCCTCTTCTTGGTTGGTGACATCTTGCCAAGCGTCTCCCTCGTCGGATTGCACTTGTACTTCTGGGGTCTCCTCACTCTTGGGTGTACTCTCACCATTACTCTGGTAAGTAGTGCGATGGACAATAATATCTTCCACTTGTTTCTTGAATTTGTCGTTGTTGAGGGAGCCAAACTTGACAAAAGTACCGACATCTTGCCAACAACGGATATATTCAGCCCAATCTTCATCGTAGAGGGACTTGAGGCGGTCAGCTACTTTTTTGGCGATATAATCGGCAATACGGCGTACTGTCCGGTCATTGGTGAGGGCAGAGCGGGAAACGTTTAGGGGAATATCTGGACTATCGATTACTCCCCGTAGCGGCATCAAGAAGTTAGGAATCACTTCTTCGCAATGATCACTGACAAATACCTGATTACAGAAGAGTTTTATTTGACCCTTAGTAACATCAACATCCGGCTTAATTTTCGGGAAATAGAGGATACCGTTGAGTAGGAAGGGATAGTCAGTATTCAGATGTACCCATAACAGAGGCTCTTCCTGAAAGGGGTGAAGATAGCGATAGAATTCCAAATAATCTTCTTTGGTCAGATTTTGGGCAGATTGCTTCCACAATGCCTCATGCTTATTCAGTTCCTCATCCTCTAGCTTGATGGGTACTGGCATAAAATCGCAGTAGTTTTTCACCAACTGCTTAATGCGAGCTGTTTCTAGGTATTCTAGTTCTTCCTCTTGTAGGGTGAGGGTAACAGTAGTACCCCGTTGGCTACGGGATGACTCGGAGAGTTCAAAAGCAGGGGAACCGTCACAGGACCAATGAACTGCCTGGGAGCCTTGCCGGTAGGAAAGGGTTTCAATTTCCACCTTCTGCGCCACCATGAAGGAGGAGTAGAAACCTAAACCGAAATGACCAATAATCTGTTGGTCTGCATCTTTTTGATATTTCTTAATAAACTCTTCGGCACTGGAGAAAGCAACCTGATTGATATATTTTTTCACCTCCTCAGTAGTCATACCAATACCATTATCGGTAACCGAGAGGGTTTTGTTGTCCTTGTCAACCGCAATGGAAATTTCCGGTTCCTCCAACTCCCCGTCAACTTCCCCAGAGTAAGAAACCATCTTCAGTTTCTGGATGGCATCTACTGCATTGGAAATCAGTTCCCGCAAGAAGATTTCGTGGTCTGTGTAGAGAGACTTCTTGATAATGGGAAAGATATTCTCTGTATGTATAGTAATATTGCCCTGTTCTAAAACGGTCATAGGTGTCTCATCCCAATCGTGTACTGACTGTTACTATGATCGATTTTGCGCGATCGCACTCCTTTGTCGGTGACAGATTTCCCCCTCCTGAGGATTCGGATCTCCGCACTTACTTTGTTGTTTGTTGTTTGTTGTTTGTTATTTGTTATTTGTTGTTTGTTGTTTGTCGTTGGTCGTTTGGGAATGGGAAATGGGGAATGTTGAGTCAATCCTTCATTCTTCCCTACACCCTACACCCTACACCCCACACCCTGACTGCTTTTTAAGTCGCTTGTTACCCCCATCTCCCTTGTCTCCCTTATCTCCCCCATCTCCCTTGTCTCCCCCATCTCCCCATCTCCCCACCTCCCGACTCCCTGCTTTAGTATAAATTTACAAAGCTTCTCCCCAATTACGACCCAAATCAAGCTAGGCTGCAAGTAGTTCTTTAGAAGAGGCTTATAAAAAAAACAGCATGGTTTGTGTATTTTGTCAACTATTGAAAAGAAAGCGGTAGTTAACCGCCATGAGAATTTTACTGGTAGAAGATGATGAGCTAGTTGCCGAAATGCTTGTCAAAAATCTGATTAATCAAAACTATGCCATTGACGTTGCCGCCGATGGTCAAACAGGCTGGGAACTAGTAGATACCTTTACCTATGACCTCATCTTGCTAGATGTCAATCTACCCAAACTTGATGGTATAACCCTTTGTCGGCGGTTGCGATCACAAGAATTGCGGATACCGATTCTCCTGTTAACGGCTCACAATAGCAGTTCTGATAAGGTTATCGGTTTGGATGCTGGAGCAGATGATTATGTCACCAAGCCTTTTGATGTGGATGAATTGTTGGCTCGTATTCGCGCTTTATTACGTCGGGGGAGTTCTGCTTTACCACCCATCCTCAATTGGCGCAACTTGTATCTTGACCCTAGTACTTGTGAAGTCACCTATAACGGTCAAACGATACATTTGACACCAAAGGAATATGGGTTATTAGAACTTTTCCTCCGCTATCGCAACCGGGTATTTAGTCGCGATGTCATTTTAGAACACTTGTGGTCATTTGAGGAATTACCTGGAGAGGAGACGGTGACTGCCCATATTAAGGGATTGCGGCGGAAACTCAAAACAGCGGGATTATCTGAAGATCCGATTGAAACAGTTTACGGTATCGGTTACCGTCTCAAACCAGTAGAACCAGAAAAACTAAGGAGCAAAAGCACCCAAACCAAGAAGCTAAAGCAGTTGTCCCCTGATTTAGAACAGCAAGCTATTGAAACAGCTATTAATGTTTGGCAGCGGGTTCAAGAAAAGTTCACTAACCGAGTGGCAGTGATTGAGGAAGCAACTACTGCTATGCTGAAAAATACTCTCGACGAGTCATTGCGACAACAGGCACAACAGGAGGCTCACAAACTGGCAGGTTCCCTAGGGATGTTTGATTTTGACGAAGGCTCCCATCTGGCTCAAGAAATGGAACAGCTGTTTGAGGCTCAAATGCCACTTAACCCAAAGCAAAGGCAACGTCTCGCTGAATTAGTGGCGGCGATGCGCCAGGAACTTGAACGAGCAATTCATCAGCAGAATCCTCGGGTTTTGAGAAGGTCGAATTGAGAATTGTTGTTTGTTGTTTGTTGTTGGTTGTTTGTTGTTTGGGAATTGGGTGGTTAATGCTACTGAGTGATTATGTTAAGGTTGAGGGTGCTGCACAGGACTAGTTTTTGGCAAAGGCGATCTTTGCCGGTATTGGTTGGTGTCAGTATCTCTGGATTAACTCTGTTTCTCTGGCAAGCGCTAGCGGCTCAAGAAAGTACCCAGATTCAACGGCAGGGAGAATTTGCGCTAGCGAGTGTTGAGCAGCAAATCACAGGACAAATCCAAAATCGTATCTTGTCTTTGGTGCGGATGGGGAGGCGCTGGGAACTTGAGGGTGGCACTCCTGAAGCTCAATGGTATGCAGATGCCGACAATTACATCAAGCATTATCCTGGTTTTCAGGCGATCGAATGGGTAGATTCCTCCTTTTATGTGCGCTGGATAGTTCCCATCGCCGGAAATGAAGCTGCTCAAAACCTTAATTTAGCATTTGAGGAGCGACGACGTACTGCCCTGGAAGCTTCTCGGGAAAGGCAGGCTGTACATATTACTCGTACAGTTACCCTGGTACAAGGTGGTAAAGGTTTTCTGGTATATATCCCTCTTTTCCTAGGGAACAGAGGTAGCACAGTCTCCAAGGCTACTTCCTTTGACGGCTTCATTTTGGGAGTTTTCCGCCTTAAACGATTACTTGATACCCTGTTGAACAATCATATTGCTCCAGGGTACGCGATCGCGATTTTTGATGGTGGTGAAGAAGTTTACTGCCGTGATTGTTCTGATACCAGTAGGCAACTCCAGACAAAATGGCATCACCAGACAACAGTTAATCTTGACGGCGTTAGCTGGCAAATCAGGGTTTGGCCCACTAGTGCCTTACTTGCTGAGGAACAATCTCTGCTTCCTGAAGTGGTGTTGGGGGGGGGACTGATCACGGCTGTGTTGCTAGCTGGGATGGTTTATCTGGCTCAAACCGCTAGACGACGCACCCAACAGTTGGCTCGAGAAATGAGTGAGCGTCAACAAGTCGAGGAAACGAAGAAAGAGACGGAATCCATATTAGAGCATCAGACTTTGCGATCGCAAGTATTTGCGGAACTAACCCTCAAGATTCGCCGTTCCTTGCAATTAGAGGAAATTCTCCAAATCACGGTTACTGAAATCCAAAGATTGCTCCAGGCTGACCGAGTGATCATTCTCCGGTTTTGGTCTGATGGTACAGGGGGAACTGTGGTACAAGAGGCAGTACTCCTCGGTTGGTCTTCTGTAATGGATCAAGGCATTACTGATGACTGTTTTGGCTCAGAATACCTCCAGAAGTATCGTCAGGGTCGGATTTTTCAACTTCCTGATGTGGAGAATACTGAAGTAACATCCTGTTTAATTGATTTCTTGCATCAGTTCCATGTCAAATCCAAACTAGTAGTGCCAATTCTACTCAAAGAAGAACTTTGGGGTCTGTTGATTGTTCATCAATGTTCCCATTCTCGGCATTGGAATAGTTCGGAAGTTGAACTGCTGCAACAACTAGCAGATCAAGTAGGCATTGCTTTGGCTAAAAGCCAGCTTGTGGAAGCATTAAGAGAAAGTGAAGAACGATTTCGCACTATGGCAGATAGTGCTCCCGTATTACTGTGGATTTCTGATACCAATGGGCAGTGTACCTTTTTCAATCACAGTTGGTTAGAATTTACCGGTAAGACTCTAGAGCAAGAAGTGGGCAACGGCTGGACTCAGGGGGTTCATCCAGAAGATTGGCAGTTAGTCCAGGATATTTATCAGAGTGCTGGGGAGAATCGCCAAGATTTCCAAAGAGAGTATCGTTTAAGACACACTGATGGAGAATATCGCTGGGTTTTAGATCAAGGAACGCCCAGATTTCTCCCCAATGGTAGTTTTGCTGGCTATATTGGTTCAGTACTTGACATTAGCGATCGTCGAGAAGTCGAACGGCTTAAAGATGAGTTTATTTCGGTCGTTAGTCATGAATTGCGCACTCCCCTGACATCCATTCTTGGTGCTCTGGATTTGTTAGCCAGTGGTACACTTTATAACCAACCGGAACAAAGTCAACGGATGCTCAAAATTGCTGCCAATAATGCAGATCGTTTGGTGCGCTTAATCAATGACATCCTGGACATTGAACGTATTGAGTCTGGTAGAGTTACCATGACTAAACAAATGTGCCATGTTGAGCAATTGATCAATGCTGCAGTTGATGTGATCACGAATATGGCCCAGACAGCAGAGATCAGTTTATCGGTTTCTCCCCTATCCGCTAAGTTGTGGGTTGATCCAGACCGCATCATCCAAGTTTTAACCAACTTACTCAGCAACGCCATTAAATTTTCACCTCACGGTTCCACCGTTTGGTTAACGGCACAACTGATTAATAGTCAGTCCTCTTCAATCCCAGAAAACTTACAACAGATAACTGAAGATCAACAACCAACCGTATTATTTCAAGTTCGTGACCAAGGAAGAGGTATCCCAGCTGACAAAATTGAAACCATTTTTGGACGCTTTCAACAAGTCGATGCCTCGGACTCTCGCAAAAAAGGGGGTACTGGTTTAGGTCTAGCTGTCTGTCGTAGTATTGTACAACATCATGAAGGTCAAATATGGGCTCAAAGCAGTTTAGGCCAAGGCAGTACCTTCAGCTTCACCTTACCGGCACTCCAGGAAGAGGAGTTTATTCTCACCCCTGAATCCAACGCTCCTTTGGTACTAGTCTGTGATGATGACCCTTCCATTCGCACTGTGGTTCAAGCTAAGCTAGAACAGCAAGGTTACCAAGCAATGACCGTAGGTTCTGGTGAGGAGACAGTAGAGCAAGCGATGCGACAACTACCTGATGCAATTCTCCTCAATCTGATGATGCCTGGGATGAATGGCTGGGAAACCCTAGCAGCTTTAAAAAAACAGGTGAATACCCAAGATATTCCAGTGATTATCCTCAGCGGTTTATTTCCCGATGCCAGAGAAGTTCACCATTCTCAGGTAAGTGATTGGATTATTAAACCTCCAGATGAAAAGTTACTACTCCAAGCTCTAGAAAGAGCCTTAACGGAGCAAAATAGAAATATCAGGGTTTTGATTATCGAAGATGACACAGATCTAGCCAAGGTACTGATTGCGGCCTTTGAACGGTATAGCCTGGAGATCTATTATGCTCAAACAGGACTAGAAGCTATTCAATTGAGCCAGCGACTGCTCCCGGATTTGCTAGTACTTGACTTAGTACTGCCAGAATATGATGGCTTTGCTGTAGTAGACTGGCTGCGACAGCATAATCGTTTGTATCAAGTTCCACTGGTGGTTTACACTGCCCAAGACTTAGATGACTCCCAGCGAGAAAGGCTAAAGTTAGGGCAAACTCTGTTTTTGACCAAAAGTCGTATTACACCAGAGGAATTCGAGCAGCGAGTGATTAACTTACTCAATCGGATTATTCGGCACAGGAAGAGAGAATCGAACCGTGACAGTTAAACATATTCTAATTATTGATGATGAAGAAGATATCCAAGAAGTAGCTCGACTTGCTTTGGAACTAGTGGGTGGTTGGCAGGTATCAACTGCTAGTTGTGCTAGGGAAGGATTGCTCCTAGCCGAAGCCTTACAGCCGGATGCAATTCTTCTAGATGTAATGATGCCAGATATAGACGGCATCGCTGCCTTTGAAAAGCTACAAGCTAACCCAGTAACCAAGCAAATTCCTGTAATTTTGCTAACAGCTAAGGTACAATCTGTCGATCAGCGTCGATTTGCTCAGCTAGGTGTGACAGGGGTGATTCCCAAGCCTTTTAAGTCTATGAAGCTGGCTAATCAGGTGGCGGAACTTTTGGGTGGTAACGATTTTAGGTGTTAGGTTTTAGGTTAAGGAAATAAATGGGGAATAGAGAGTTGCTGTTAAGTTATCTTAAGTATTAGGTGGCTGTCGAGATACCCGACTTCCTTCAAGAAGTCGGGTATCTGGGAGTGCTCGCGAATTCCCCATTCCCTATTCCCAAAAATCAGGCTCTTTGTACCTCATGTAAATGAGAAACGCTATATTAAAAAATGCTACTTACAGAATTTGAAATTCAACAAGTATTAGAGTACGTTAAAGTTGCCTTTCCCAATTTTACTGATTGGGAGTACAGCAATGAAGTTAACCAAGATTATTTTGGCTTCTCACTATGGGGTCAGTTTGTTCTTGACCCAGAAGAGTTAAGGTCTAAGTACTTTTTTATCACACTGGACACCTACAAAGAAAAGTGGCGTTCCCATTTAACCATAGGACAACCCTCGTACCTATGGTCAAGTGCCGATTTTGGTGATGCTTACCTGCTGAGCACAGGAAATCATGATTCATTAGCTGATGCCATCACAGCACTTAAGGGGGAGATGCTGTTACTGTTCAAGGCTTTTTCTGTAGCTTGAGACGGTCTAGGGTTATTGCTTGTAATGCAAAAAACGCATTAATAAGATGCATTTAAAGAATACAAGCTCAAATTTCTGTATTAAGCTATACTATTTACCCTAGTATCCTTCCCATAAATTATTGCTAACAATTAACAATTACAAATAACTCTTAAGGGGCAAACCTATGACTATCGCTGCACCAAAGAAATTGAACAAATTTGAAAAGTTCAAAGCCGAAAAAGATGGGTTAGAAGTCAAGGCTCAGCTGAAACATTTTGCTGAAATTGGCTGGGAAGCAATGGAAAAAGACGATCTGGAGCATCGGCTCAAGTGGGTAGGTGTTTTTTATCGTCCCGTGACTCCTGGCAAATTTATGCTGCGGATGCGAACACCCAATGGTATTCTCAATAGTACCCACATGCGAGTACTCGCAGAAATAGTGCAGCGCTACGGTGAAGATGGCAGTGCCGATATTACTACTAGGCAAAACATTCAGTTGCGAGGTATACGGATTGAGGATATTCCAGATATTTTCGATCGCTTTGAGCAAGTAGGCTTAACCAGTGTGCAGTCAGGCATGGACAATGTCCGCAACATTACTGGTTCTCCCATGGCAGGAATTGGTGCTGATGAACTAATAGATACCAGGGAACTGGTGCAGAAAGTGCAGGACATGATCACCAAACAAAGCCAAGGTAATTTTGAGTTTACCAACTTACCTCGGAAATTCAACATTGCGATCGAAGGAGGGCGAGATAACTCAGTCCATGCGGAAATCAATGATATTGCTTTTGTTCCAGCCTATAAAGATGGTGAATTAGGGTTTAATGTCGTTGTCGGTGGTTTCTTCTCTGCTAAGCGCTGTGAAGCCGCTGTTCCCCTAGATGTTTGGGTTCTCCCAAACGATGACGTAGTTAACCTTAGCCGAGCTATTTTAGAAGTCTATCGTGACCACGGCTCCCGGGCAAACCGGCAAAAATCCCGCATGATGTGGTTGATTGATGAATGGGGTATTGACAAATTCCGGGAAATGGTAGATAACCAGTTTGGTCGCTCCTTAAAAACTGCTGCCGAGAAAGATGAAATAGACTGGGATAAGCGGGATCACATTGGTGTCAATCAGCAAAAGCAACCAGGATTAAACTACGTCGGCATGAATGTTCCTGTGGGACGACTACAGGCTCAAGATATGTTTGACTTAGCTCAATTAGCAGATGTCTATGGCAGCGGCGAAATCCGTCTCACTGTCGAAGAAAATGTCATCATTCCCAACATTCCCGATTCTCGCTGGCAATCCTTCTTAGCGGAACCTCTGCTAACTCGCTTCAGTATTACCCCTGCTCCCCTGACTCGCTCTTTAGTTTCCTGTACTGGTGCTCAATTTTGTAACTTTGCCTTAATAGAAACCAAACAACGAGCCTTAGCACTAGCTCAAACTCTAGAAGCGGAGTTAGAACTAAGCAAGCCTGTAAGAATTCACTGGACTGGTTGCCCCAACTCTTGTGGTCAGCCCCAGGTAGCTGATATTGGTTTAATGGGAACCAAAATTCGTAAAGATGGCAAAACCGTAGAAGGGGTTGACATTTTTATGGGTGGTAAAGTCGGCAAAGATGCTCAGTTGGGTAAATGTGTACAGAAAGGGATTCCCTGTGAAGACTTAGTACCAGTGTTGCGGAATTTGCTGATTGAGAATTTTGGTGCCAAGCCCAAAAATTGAAAGACTTTTCCGGGTCAATGTAGGGGCGTATTGCATACGCCCCATTGCATACGCCCCATTGCATACGCTAAATTAGTAGCGCTACACACCTAAAAATGTAGGTTGGGTGTAACGAAGTGAAACCCAACGCAACACACAAGAAATGTTGGGTTACGCTAGCGCTACACCCAACCTACTTATTCCATCATTTTAGCTGTGTAACGCCAATAGTTATCATTGTCGCGATCGCAAAGGACAACAATCCGCCAATCATCTGGTAGCCAAGAGCGATAACTTTGGAGTCGCTGAGGGAGTTGCTTCAGCAAATCTGTTTTATAGCGCTACAAGTTTAGGTTAGGACACTCCTAAACCCTATAACCCAGTTATGACTTACTGTTGCCTATTGCCTGTTGCCTGTTGCCTAGCGCGTAGCGCTATACCTTGGAACTTGCGAATTTAAAATTCAACATGAGATGGTAGAATTCTGGGTAATAAGTTCTCAAGGGCAACTTCGGCGGAATATTCTTCAACTAAAACTTCTAGATGCGATATTGTCATATTTTCAAACCTAACACCTTATCCCAACTAGCATGTCTCATCTTAGGTTGATAGCCTAGTTCTGGGGGCTCCTTGGTTCTTGAGTGGATCACCCAATTCAAAGTATCCCTCCATCCAGAGGTTACCAAGGGTTGCGCCTTC
>JAAHGR010001229.1 GCA_010672425.1 Symploca sp. SIO2E6 | reverse complement strand
TCAACAACCAACAACCAACAACCAACAACCAACAACCAACCACCAACCACCAACAACCAACAACCAACAACCAACAACCAACAACCAACAACCAACAACCAACAACCAACAACCAACAACCAACAACCAACAACCAACAACCAATAACCAACAACCAACAACCAACAACAAACTTACTGTAACTTTCTCACCTCCTTATGGACGGTCATGCCAATTTGTAGTGACTCATTGAGTAAGCGGCCATATTCACTCTGTTGATTTACCCTGTCAAAGGTCATCAAGGTAGTCAGATTGTTTTCTAGTTCTGACAATAGTTGATAACGACGATCAATAAAGCCCTGATGTTTTCTGATGATTTTTTCGACTTGCAGGCCACTAATTAAGCTAGATTTAGTCACTCTCAAGGCTTCAATTACTTCGGCTCTATTATTAGTTCCCGGTAATTGACTAGGGGAGTTGCCGACTGATTCTATTTGGTCGATGAGGGATAAAGTTTTAATGATACCATTGTATTTATCAACTTCCTCCATCAATTGAGCCAATGATTTGCTTTGTTTGGCCTGTTGACACAGATATAAATTCCAAACCGAGATACCCAGGAGAGCAATTCCTAAAATTACCACCAACATTTGGGTGACCCCAGCGCTATCCTCCGGTAAATTACCTGCACTACGCAACACAATCAAGCTTACTGGCATCACAAAAATTAAAACTACTAGCAAGACAAAAAACTCGGTCATTAACACCGATAATCCTTGCTGGTAATTTTTGAAGATAAATGCCCGACAAAAGTCTACTGCTAGTGTTGAGCTAAAATCCAAATCAACCAAATCGTCTAAGTTTTCTGTGGTAATCTGCAAATCTTCTAAGTCAGATTGCATTGTTTTGCTCCTTTTAGCTCTCAGCTTTCAGCATTCAGCCTATTGCCAATTCCCAATTCCCCAATTCCCAATTCCCAATTCCCAATTCCCTTAATAAGGAAAAAACACTCTACCTATTAACTTCAAAAGGTGGAAGTAAAAATTACTTTCGAGATTACGAAATAGCTGAAATGGTTGCGAAGGATCGCCAAAAAAAGGTCGGAGAGTCCATCCTAGTTGAGTGCCGACAAAGCCATAGAGCATCAACCAAGCTTTGACTACACTAGTACGGTATTTTACTTGTTCAGCATCTTGTTCCGTAAAAGAGCGCATGGCTTGATAAAAGAAATTGATTCCGATGACTCCGCTAATGGCCAAGATAGCTACATTCAAGAGGGTGAAAAAGGCATAATCGTTAATCGAAATACGGAAAAATAGGGAGATTGGTGCAAAGCCAAAGAGCATGACACTAATGATAGACATGGATGCTAGGAGCAATGCCAGGTATTGGGGAAAAGTGCGTTTAGAACCAGAAATGATATCAAAGAAATATAGAGTAGGTAGACAAATAATCAAAGTAAGTAGATATAAAGCAGGTAACTTGATTGCTGAAGACAGTATTTGTAGACCTCCAGCGAACGAACCCATAATCCCCCCATAGATAGCAAAAAAAACTGAACTACAAAT
>JAAHGR010001228.1 GCA_010672425.1 Symploca sp. SIO2E6 | reverse complement strand
ATATCACCGGTATTGCATACGCCCTATTGCATACGCCTTTGTTGGGTCTCGTTGCCTCGACCCAACCTACATTTTTAGGTGTGTCACTAAATCCATAAATTGCGCTCGCCTACTACACCAACTTAACGCTGAGGGCATTTTGTTAATAGTTATCGAATTTACCAACATTGATATCACCGGTAGGGGCGTATTGCATACGCCCAAATGACAGTATATGCGCACGCCTATTCCATTATTAGTAATAATAGCAAACAATCAAGAAAATTACAAGCGATCGCATAGTTTTATTTGGATCTCGCCATCGCTCTACTATTCTGTCATACCAACAACAAATGAAGGTTGTAGCCATAGTTGTTACCCCGTCAGCTAATTTATCCAATTATCTATAACTAAGCCTGGAATTCTTGAGAGTTCCCTGACGTTATTAGTCACTAAGACTAGCCTGAGACTAATGGCTTGAGACGCTATGAGCATATCCATAGAACCAATAACAATACCTTGTCGCTCTAATTCTGCTCGAATACGTCCATAGGTTTGCGTGGCTCTTTCATCGAAAGGAACAACTTCCAGAGAAATTAAAAATTGATTAAGTGCTGCTCGATTTCTCTGTTGGCGCTGGCTTTTGTAAATGCCGTACTCAAGTTCTGCGACAGTAATGGATGAGATACCTACCTCAGAGATATCAAGAGTCCGAAATTTCTCCAAGACTTTAGGTGGTTTCTGCTTGATGATATAGATGCAGGTGTTAGTATCTAGTAAAAATCTCATTCGAGAGTCTCTCTAACTTCTAGATTAGGTTGTTCTCTGGTTTCCATGAAATCTTCAGAGAAGAGTTCTAAGCTATCAAACAAGGTTCCCCAAGGATTGTCTTTGGAGATGAGGACAACAGCAGTGCCGATCTTTTTGATATAAACTTCATTGCCCTGGAACTGGAATTCTTGGGGCAATGCTACAGTCTGATTATGATTATCCCTCAATAACTTAGCAATTTTCATTTCCTCGACTCCTATTTATCAGTATTACTAGCGTTGACTTTCGCGATTGCTTGCAGCACCAGCGTAGCTGATCGCTACCCTCAACCTACTTATATCAAGTTCGGTTGAATACTTATTGTTAAGGCTGACACGGGGACGCGGAGACGCACCGGACGCGGAGAAGTTTTTATTGTAAGTGATTATCCTTTCCTTGATATTATTCCATTTTATTTCTACCATACCACTACGGGAAATGCGATCGCTAATGCAGATAATCAACATAATGTCAACAGTAGCAATTTGGCTATGCTAATTTTTTAGCCATTGAGCCACTTTCACATAAATTCCTCTTCAGCGACATTTTCCCACATTTGCCACGCCATTATTAGGGTTGTAGCAATTAAGTTGCCGGTTTTAAGGAAAAAAAGTTATAAAAATGACATTATAGCATTTTATATCATTTTTAGTTTTTTAGGTCAAGGGCTCAAACGACCTAATCTCGTAAAAAATTCAGTGCCAAAATCATTAAGTATTTTGTTGACTTGAAGCCAGTATGATTGAAATTACTTAATTC
>JAAHGR010001227.1 GCA_010672425.1 Symploca sp. SIO2E6 | reverse complement strand
TTTTTCAGACCTTTCTGTCCCTAAGGCGTCCCTTCTTAATTCCGATCCGTTCAACACTGGTAACGTAAGGCATGTTTTTGTCCTCCTCTAAGGTTTGTATTTCTTGCCACAGTCGCTCTTCTTCCCATTCTGGCAAAGCAATTGTTGGTAAAGGATTAATATTAAGATAATCTGACCTTAAATGAGCAAAATTAGGCAATTTACTAGCATTTGCTGTGATGCATGGGTTATATTATTAATAATGGAGTAGGTGTGCGCCTATATACAGTAGATTGGCTATGAGTGATCTACACCAGAACAGGCATCTTGCCTGTTCCACATCCCTTTTATTACCTGAAAGTTTAAGAAAGTGAACCACAAAGACACAAAGGACACAAAGCAATACTTCAATGTTCCTCTAACCAATTTAACAAATCTGGTAAGCCTGTAAAATCAAAAATGTCTTCTGTTAGATTTTCCAACTCTGCTAAGGACAAGCTTTCTACTTGGCTAATAGTTGCCGCTGGTATTTCTCCAAAACGTTTTTGCAGTGAGCGTTTCACTAAGGCGATCGCTTGGGTAATTCGTCCTTCTTTTCTGCCTTCCTCCTTACCTTCTTCCTTACCTTCTTTTCTGCCTTCTTCCTTCCCTTGTAATATAATCCCTCGCCGCTCAACTACTTCTATCTCTTCCACTGTCATTTCAGCTTGGTTGGCAATATTTAAAGCTAGTTCTATCTCGTTGATTTCTCCTAAGTTCTCTGGTATGGCATCCAAGGTAGCGGCTTCTTTAATAAAATAAATCCACTTATCGCTTAAACTACTTAATTCCGCCAGGGTTTTCTTAAATTTTGGTAATTCGATGAAGATTAGTTGCAATTCCGCATCGGGATATTCAAAATTGTCCGTCTGTTCTTGAAGGACAAAGTTACTGATGACATTCGTAGTCTCATTAAACATGATAAAGTCGGTGACAGTTACCGTAATGACTGGGGTGAGGCTGAGATATAGAGCATCAGTCACAAAATCGGGTTTCCTGGAGAAACATGCTGATTTTGCGTTGTTTTCCTCATCAGAAACTACGTTTCTGCTCAGATGGTTTTCGCCAATACTCAGCTGATTGCTATAACCTTTACTCAGGTTATAAAATACCTGTTTACTAAAAGCACTGACCCCGGCAATTTGAATTTCAATCACGATAGTGGAACCGTCAGATAGAACAGCTTTCACATCTAGGCAAGTGTCCTTTAAGGTCATTACTTGACCAGGATTATAGGGATTGACAATAGTTAGGGATTGGATGGTTGGCTCCCCACCATAAATAATGGCATTGAGAAAGCTGATTAAAATTTGTTGGCTTTGTTCGGAACCGAAGATTTTCTTGAAGGCGTAATCGACCTTGGGACTGATAAATTTCATTGTTTTAACCCTTTTATTACCTGAAAGTTTAGGAAGGTGAACCACAAAGACACAAAGGACACAAAGCAATACTTCAATGTTCCTCTAACCAATTTAACAAATCTGGTAAGCCTGTAAAATCAAAAATGTCTTCTGTTAGATTTTCTAACTCTG
>JAAHGR010001226.1 GCA_010672425.1 Symploca sp. SIO2E6 | reverse complement strand
TTAAGAATTGATCCCCCCAACCCCCCTTGAAAAAGGGGGGCTCTTGTTCCCCCCTTACGAAGGGGGGTTAGGGGGGATCGACAGGGATTGAACCTTACTAACCGAGCAGTATTGACTTATGCCCAACATCGACAGCCTCCTCAAGCACTAAAACTGATTCCAGTACTATTGTATCTGCGGGAGATTCGTGATCAGATTACCAGTCAGCAACCACCTACTTTGGCAGAACTAGTTACCAACAGGGTTAGGGTTAAAGATGAACAACCCCTTCAGCCACCACCTCAATGGTTTGAGAAAAAATTAAAACAAGGTCAATGTTTAGTGATGTTAGATGGGTTGGATGAGGTAGCAGAGGAATCCCAGCGTCAGCAAGTAAGCCAATGGGTAGACACTCAGATCAGAAATTATCAGGAGACTGCCTTTATCCTAACCTCTCGACCTTTTGGTTATCGTGATGCTCAGCTCAAACAGGTGGGCATTGTCCTGGAGGTACAACCTTTTAATTTTAAGCAGAGAGAGGAGTTTCTCCACAGCTGGTATCTGCAAAACGAATTGATAAGCCAAGCACGTAAGGAAGATCCGGGAGTACGGATGACAGCAGCCAAGAAGGCAAATGATCTTATCGAGCGACTCAAAAAATTTCCCCCTCTGATAGAAATGGGATGTAACCCTTTGCTATTGACGATGATTGCTCTGGTTCACGAT
Organism: Symploca sp. SIO2E6; assembly: GCA_010672425.1. Taxonomy (GTDB): domain Bacteria; phylum Cyanobacteriota; class Cyanobacteriia; order Cyanobacteriales; family Coleofasciculaceae; genus Caldora. Next base: position 846 of record JAAHGR010001226.1, on the reverse strand, counting down.
AACCGGGGCGCACTACCGGGATCACGGGTAGAACTCTACGGGGAAATTTGTGAAGTGTTATTGATAAGGCGACAGCAGGCTAAAGGTGTTCCTGATCGCATCCAACTAGATGTAAGACAACAAAAATCGGTATTGCAAGTGCTGGCACTGAAGTTAATGGTACAGCGAAAGCTTGACTTTACTCCAGCTGTCGGAGTTCCGATTATTCAACACCAGTTAGCAGCAGTAACAGGTAATCAAATCCAGCCAAAGCAGTTCCTCCAACATATTGAGAATGTCAGTGGTCTGTTAGTGGAAAAAGAGCTCAAGCTGTATAAATTTACTCATCCGAGTTTTCAGGAATATTTAGCCGCCGCCCAAGTAAAGGAGACAAACCAAGAGCAACTCTTAGTAGACAATATAAACAACCCCTGGTGGCATGAAACTATCCGCCTCTATGCAGCTCAGAATGAAGGCACTAACTTGATTAGGGCAGCGCTGGCAAATCCCACTGTTACCTCTTTAACCATTGCTTATGATTGTTTGGCAGAAGACAATTGGGTTGAGCCAAGGGTACGCCGACAGTTGGAAACGAAACTGGAGTCAGATTTGGAGTCCCAAGATCCAGAAATATTCAAACTAGCAGCTCAAGTACAGTTATCACGGCGACTGAAAAGTTCAACAGCATTTCTTGATGATCATCTGGAAATTGACCTGAGTTATATCACCTGCGCAGAATACTGACGGGGTGACAATAATAGCTGAAACTATTGTATATCAATGCTTTTACCGAGCACCGATAGAGGAAAAATAGGCGTGTTTTTCTCATGAGCGGGTAAATCATTCCCCATGAAACCTCCCCAAAGC
>JAAHGR010001225.1 GCA_010672425.1 Symploca sp. SIO2E6 | reverse complement strand
TGGCGCGACACACCTAAAATGGTGGAATAGAACCTAGACCAATAAACTATATTATAGACCACTACAGCTAGTGCATTAAATCAATAGAAAAAATGAAGCGAGTGCTCTTGAGCGACAGACTTTATCCATGAGATTGCCTACGCCACTCCTCGTAGCTGAGCGCTCTTGAGCGACAACAAAAACGAAGCAATTGTCTACAGCACTCCTCGTAGCTGAGAGCTAAAAATAGGCACACTTGAGTTATGCGATTGCCTACGGCACTCCTCGTAGCTGAGAGCTAAATCATCAAGGGATTGCCTACGGCAATCTTTGTAGCAGATCGCAAAAAACAATCTTGATGAAACTATGAACTAAAGCTCTTGTTTATCTGGGGTTTCAAAAATCGGATAAAGATGTTTTAATTTAACTCGGGCGTCAGCAGTTGTGAAGCGCCAAGTAACTTTACTCGCAGTACGATTACGCTCTGTCTCCCAAGCATCTAATTCGACCCTAAGTTGCTCAGGTGATGGAATACGTCGGTCTAAGCATTGTTGAGACAAAACACTCAATTCAATTTCTGCAACATTTAACCAACTACCATTAAGTGGAGTATAACAAATATCTAATCGTCTGGCTAATCGATGAGCTTCAGCAGCTGGAAAAGCTTTGTAGAGAGAAGTGATGTTATGAGTATTGAGATTATCACAAACTAGCTTAATTTTTTTGGCATGTGGATAGTCTATATCTAACAAGTGGCGTACTTCAATAGCCCAGTCAATAGCAGTACGCCTCTCACGATTACAGACTCGTCGCCAACCGCGATTGGGGTCAAAGAACATAAACAGAGCTTGTACTCCTTCACGGCTATAGTGATAGTCAACTTTGGCATCCCGACCCGGTTTCATGGAAATTGGCTCATAAATATCTCCAAGCAATTGAATAGCTGCTTCATCCATACAAACCAATGGTTCATCTGGAGTATGTTCTTGGCTATAAATATCTAAAATAACTTCCATCTGAGATACAAAACGTGCCCTATCCCTTTCTGGTATACAGAAACGTTCTTTTTTCCAAGGACGCAATTCGTTCTTTTTTAATGTTCGACGCAATGTTTCTCGCGAAATTTCTGTGACAATTCCTCTATCTTTTACTTCTTTAGTTAACAATTTTAAACTCCAATGGACTCTTCCTGAGGGAGGGGAGCTACAGCACAAGGCAATTATTTGTGCTTCAGTATAACCATCAATTTTGGCTGGTACAGGCGGTTGTAGACGTTGGCAACGATTAAGAGCAGCAGAGATTCCCATTAGCAAAAAGCGTTTTCTAATTCGAGCCACTGTATTCTGGTGTACACCTAAAGCCGAAGCAATTTCTCCATCAGTCCATCTGGTAGGGGCTTTTTCGCTTTCATCACTCATTAACAGCACATTGGCATGGAGTATTTTATTGGCTGAAGCATAACCATTGTGACTAATATCTTCGAGTTTTTGGCGTTGCTCTGGATGAAGCAGAACTTTATCATGACGACCTCTACCCATAATTTATCAAGGTATTTTCTTAGATATTCTATTC
>JAAHGR010001224.1 GCA_010672425.1 Symploca sp. SIO2E6 | reverse complement strand
CGCACTCTTTGTGGTATCCCAGGATATTTTGTATAATCAGCTACAGTTGAGCCCACAACCCCCTCAACAATTGCCCATTTTTATAACCTTATTTTAAAATGGGCGAACGGTGAGTCATTACTCATTACTCAATGACTCAAGGCCCTGTAACAGTTACCTATTCCCTAGAAGAAGTTTTAGACAAAATCATCCAAAAGCTCGATCGCATGGATGAAAAGTCTGAAAGCTTCCGCAAAGATGTTGATGATAAGTTTGAAAACCTCCAAAAAGAGATAGTCGAAATCAAAGTTGGACAAGTCAAACTAGAATCTGAACTCAAAGGAATTGGCAAGCGTTTGGATACACAAGATTTTACAGCGCAAAGCGCTGTAATAAAGTAAACTCTTCCGGAAGTCCCCCTTATTAAGGGGGATTTAGGGGGATCAACAATGTACCGCGTAGCAGAGCAAACTTATGCCAATAGACGACAAAGTGATACAGAAGGGAATTGTGTGAAAATGCTCCTGAAAGCCCCACCAGAAAAGCCTTTCAATCCAAAAATCGACACCACTCGGCAAATCGCTGAAACCATTGATTTCTCGTTGAGTGGTGTCGATGCCTTACAGGGAGAGGGTTTGAGGTGTGTGTTTGGAGCAATTTTTAGGAGGATATGGTACAATTTTTGGAGTGGTGTCGATTTGGCGGCTGAAACCCTTACTGGGTAAGGCTCCCTGAACGAGCTCTTCCCACTCGCTGGGAAAACTACTTGAATGGAAACGTGATGCAAGCCCTTCTCAACAGCCTTCTCGGCAGCCGACTCAGCTTCCCACTCGCTGGGAAAACTACTTGAATGGAAACGCTCAGAAAGAGCTGCGTAATCCGATACCTCAACAACCTTCCCACTCGCTGGGAAAACTACTTGAATGGAAACCCTCAACACCCCGGTTGAGGGCGTATGCAATACGCCCCTACTTCCCACTCGCTGGGAAAACTACTTGAATGGAAACTTTTGCTCGCCATTTTCCTCTTTCCAACGGACACTTCCCACTCGCTGGGAAAACTAATTGAATAGAAACGAATTCAGGAGTAAAAGCTAATCTTCTTCGGGAGATTAGCTCTTTTGTATTAAGTAAGTGTGGGAAGATAAAATTCGTGCGATTCCTCTACTGGAGAGCCTCACCGGGGACAAGATACCCGACTTCTTTAAGAAGTCGGGTATCTGAATCTGAAGCAATACGTTGGTGCGCCTTTGGATATCTAGGGCGCACGTCGGTGCGCCCCTACGAGTGCATAACCTTTTTCTAACTTAACGTCAAGTCAAAAGCCGATATCAATCATCATTTTTTACCGGCAGCTACAACCCTTTGATAGAAAGGATTTCTCGCGACAAAAAAAACTGGACAATAGAGGGTAATATCTGGCGTAATTCAGATATTACTTGTTAAAGTGCTCTATAGAAACATTTCTGGTTGGAGTCGATGGGGAGAAAGATGCCGACAATCAATTCTAAATTCTAAATTCACTCATTCTAAATTCTAAATTCTTCATTTATGTCTGAATACACAGCCATCAA
>JAAHGR010001223.1 GCA_010672425.1 Symploca sp. SIO2E6 | reverse complement strand
TGACGTATACGTGGCGAAAGCTCTACGATGTTGGACATGAGGAAGAGATGAGCGGACGCCGGATTAATAAGAGTGGGAAGCGCGACAGCCTAACGCACCAACCAACCCAATTTCAAAGCAAGCATCCACACACAAAATCCCATCAACCCCAGACCTCACCCACCGCCACCAGCGTTTCAGGTAAGTCTCCGTAACCTCATCCGCATTTTGCTCATAAAGCTGAGACACCTTATCCAGCATCCGTGACACGGTTTTTTTCGCCACCCCTAACCCCGACGGAGAAAACCAATAACCGAGGAAATCAAACCCCTATGCAATCCGTCCGATAAAGGTCTTATCCGGGTGCTTCTCCACCCGCAACTCTGCCATCACCTCATTCACCGCCTTAATCTCAGATCTTGCACCAAGCCCAAAAAATCCAAAAAACCGGATTTTGAGAAGCTGAAACCCTATTGAATTCGTTGTGATTTTGCTCAAAATCCGGTTTTCAACATCAGGTGCAAGATCTGAGTTAATCGCCTTACGCAGCTTCCACCGCATGTCGTGAGACTACTGAGAGCCCCCTAAATCCCCCAATTCTGGGGGACTTTGAGTCTGGGCTCCCCCAAAATTGGGGGCTGGGGGGCAATACTGCGAGGATAAGCTCTAATTCCCCTCAACACAACGTCTTCTCCTCAAGAGCCGGGTTTTCTCTCGCTTCAAAATAGAACCTACAATTTAATTGGTGTAGCAGTCTGATTTTGTTGGGTTTCAACAGCGTCAACCCAACCTACGATGGAATTGAGGTGATGTAGTGCGATCGCTTATCCTAGGTTGCGGATAACATATATTGAGCCATGTGATCGCGTTATACTTTGGATTTAAATCTCAGTATGATTAAGCTTCTCTCTCAAAATTGCTTCAACTTCAGCCTCAGGATTTTTGAGTTCAAAAGGGTAGGGATGGCGATTAGCAGGATTACGACGGCTCATCAAAACTTCCATTGCAGCGTGAAAAGCCTTGTCATCATTTCGATGCTCAGAAATATAGCGCTTCAGCTCTGTGTTGGTCATTCGGGACAGATTGTGTATCATAGAACAAATTCCTAGCTTCCATCTTCATCAATTACGAGGGCAATTTCATTATTTACTCCAGCCTGCACATAGATCGTTTTGAACCCCTGATCGTAACGAAAAACCTGAATTGGCTGGTATAGGTTAGAAAGCAACTGGCATAGAAATGCCACGGTTACTAACTGCTGCTGTGTTGGCAAACTGCAACTCCCAGGTACATACTAAATATAATAGCATATCAGAAGTTGCCGCTCTCGCTCACCAACATCTCTCCTCGTTAAACACAAATTGCTATTCTTGTTCCTTGGTTTTTTTCATCATTAGCGCCTTCAATAGCGATCGCTGCTTAACTTAGTGCGATCGCTTATCCTACTTCTCCTATATGAGATAACAGAGCCCCCTAAATCCCCATCTATAAAACAGCGAAGTATCCACTTAATTACCCCAGAATAGGCTTCGCACTCTCCTCTATATCACTACGGCATTCTCCGAGGACCATGTCAAGTCATTC
>JAAHGR010001222.1 GCA_010672425.1 Symploca sp. SIO2E6 | reverse complement strand
GGACTTCGGATCTGAACTGGAATTCGATTAGAGCCATGCTCGGTAGGGGATTGCTTCTATCGCCTCAGCCATTTGAGTAGGTGTCAATCGGCAGGCAGGAACAGACGAGATTGCGGTCGCCGTAGACGTTGTCGACGCGTGCGACAGGAGGCCAATATTTGTATTCGCGCGTCCATGATGCTGGAAAAGCGGCTATCTCGCGCGAGTACGGGTGTGGCCAATCTCCAGATGCGATGGATTGCGCGGTGTGTGGCGCGTTCTTGATCGGATTATCCGAAGCTGACCACTCGCCACTCTCGATACGTTGCATCTCGCGCTTGATGGATACGAGCGCATCGCAGAGTCGATCGAGCTCGGCTTGCGACTCGCTCTCCGTGGGTTCGATCATCATGGTGCCCGGCACCGGCCAAGACATGGTCGGAGCGTGAAACCCGTAGTCCATGAGCCGCTTGGCGACGTCCTCGACTTCGATGCCAGCAGATTCCTTCCAGTCGCGGAAATCCACTATGAATTCGTGCGCTACCAAGCCCGAGTCGCCCCGGTAGAGGATCTTGAACTCCGACTCGAGTCGCTTGGCCATGTAGTTGGCGTTCAAAATGGCAATTTTGGTGGCATCGGCGATTCCCTTCGAGCCCATCATGCGAATGTAGGCCCAGGAAATGGGCAGTATGCTCGCGCTGCCGAATGGCGCGGCCGATATGGCTCCAATCATCGACTCGCCTGAAAGCTCCTCGGAAAGGGTGTGTCCTGGCAGGAATGGCGCGAGGTGTTTCGCTACGCAAATCGGTCATACTCCCGGCCCTCCCCCCCCGTGTGGGATGCAGAAGGTCTTGTGCAAGTTTAGGTGGCAGACGTCTGCCCCGATCTTGCCTGGTCTTGTGAGTCCGCATTGCGCGTTCATGTTCGCTCCGTCCATGTACACTTGACCGCCATGTTCGTGGATGATGGAGCAGATCTCCTGTATAGAAGACTCGAATACGCCATGCGTGGACGGATAGGTGATCATGAGCGCTGCCAACTCATCGGAGTGCTGCGTCGCTTTGCTCTTGAGGACTTCGACGTCTATGTTGCCGTCCGTGTCGCAAGCAACGGGGACGACTTTCATTCCTGCCATCACCGCGCTGGCCGGGTTCGTCCCATGCGCTGAAATAGGGACTAGGCAGATGTCTCGCTTTTCGTCTCCCTGGCTCCGGTGGAAGGCACGGATGACGAGCAGGCCTGCGTACTCGCCTTGGGATCCTGCATTTGGCTGTAGGGATGTTGCGTCGAAGCCGGTGATTTCCGACAGCCAGCCTTCAAGTTGGGAAATCAATTCCCGGTAGCCTATGGTCTGTTGGGAGGGAGCGAAAGGGTGCATATTTGAGAGCTCCGGCCAGGTGATGGGGAGCATTTCGGCTGCTGCATTGAGCTTCATGGTGCATGAGCCGAGAGGAATCATGGAGGTCGTCAGTGAGAGGTCGCGGTTCTCCAAGCGCTTGAGATAGCGCAGCATCTCGGTCTCTGTATGGTAGGAATTGAATACAGGATGGAGCAGGTAGTCGACCTCGCGACTGATCTCGGACGCG
>JAAHGR010001221.1 GCA_010672425.1 Symploca sp. SIO2E6 | reverse complement strand
AGGAGAGAAAAATGCCTTTACTTAGTCATATGGAAATCAGAGGAATGCAGCGGGGTATTGAAAAGGGAACTGTGCAAAACGCTCGCGAATCAGTACTCGAAGTTTTGGAAGTAAGGTTTGAAGTGGTTCCACCAGAAGTGATTGACACTATTAATCAGATAGAAGATGTCTCAGTTTTGAAGCAGCTGCATAGGCAAGCGATCACAATTAGTTCTATGGTAGACTTCCAGCAGCTACTTTCCCAAGGTCAGGCTGACTCATAGGTAGTAGGTGTTAGGTGTTGGTGCTCTTGTGGAACTGGTGAATGGGTATCTTGCCCGTTCAATATCCGTACAAATATGCAAAATAAATGGGTTATCAACAGGAGAGAAGTAGGAAAGGAAAGCTGTCGCTCTTCTATTGTTTGAGGTAAATTGTAACTGGAGTTTAGACTAACTGGAGAAATACGCCATATCTAGCGTACTTAAAGAATGGAAACCATACTGGCAGGTCACTATCAAATCGTCAAACACCTAGGTGGCGGAGGCTTTGGTCAAACTTTTCTGGCTAGAGACAGCCATTTACCGGGCAATCCTCTCTGTGTAGTCAAGCAACTCAAACCCAGAGTTAAGGATGCGGCAACCCTGGAAGTGGCAAAACGGCTCTTTGACAGGGAGGCTCAAACTTTATCTAAATTAGGCAATCATGACCAGATTCCTCGTCTGTTGGCTCACTTTGAGCAAAACGAAGAGTTCTACCTAGTGCAAGATTTTATCCCAGGTCAGCTCCTCAGCCAAGAATTAATTCCTGGTCAACAGTTGATGGAAACTTATGTGATCAAACTGTTGCAAGATATTTTACAGGTGCTCTCCTTTGTTCATCAACAGCAAGTTATCCACCGGGATATCAAACCCACTAATTTAATCAGACGTAGCCTTGATGGCAAAATTGTACTGATTGATTTTGGTGCAGTCAAAGAAGTTAGCTCTCAGGTAGGTAATTCCTTTGGACAGACAAGCCTGACAGTTGCCGTTGGTTCCCCTGGCTATATGCCCAGTGAACAACTAGCCTTCAGGCCCCACTTGAGCAGCGATATCTACGCAGTGGGGATGATTTGTCTCAAAGCCTTGACTGGATTATCTCCTAGGGATCAGGAGATTCCGACAGATTCCCGTAGGGAATTCTGTTGTGCTGCTTTTCAAGACATTGTTCCTGTTAGCCCTGGCTTAGCAACCATCCTCGACAAGATGGTGCGCTATGACTATCGTCAGCGCTACGCAACTGCGACAGAAGCATTGCAAGCGCTTGAGCAACTGCCATCAAACCAACCAGTCAGTCACGCAACTACAACTATCTTTATCCCAACTACCTCTGTCCAACCTACCACTTTAGAGCAACCGGAGGGTCAAGTTAGTTTAGATTCTCCCTTTTATATCGAGCGTCCCCCTATTGAACCTGACTGTTACGAAACCATTGTGCAGCCAGCAGCATTGATTCGGGTAAAGGCTCCCCGACAAATGGGTAAAAGCTCCCTAATGAGTCGGATTCTCCATCAGGCAACCCAGTCAGGTCACAAGCTGACTATAC
>JAAHGR010001220.1 GCA_010672425.1 Symploca sp. SIO2E6 | reverse complement strand
GGCTCAAATAAACGACTAGGGAATAAAGATTTACTGTGTACCTTCCTCAGCAAAGCCAATCACAGTTTTCTTGGTGAATGACAGTGTTTATGGAGCTTTGAGGCGAAAATTGTGGTTAGTAACAATGATGATTTTACTGGTTTTAAGGAAGGCGACTTGGTGTTTTTTAGTAGTTTATGGTGGAAAGTGTATTATTAGTTACTTTTTGGTTGAGATTGAGAAGCCCTACTCTAGATACCCGACTTCTTCTGTGAAGTCGGGTATCTGGGGTTCGAGGGAGTTGTGATCGCTTGTTAAATCGTTGTTGAGTGGTAAAATTTTAGGCAAACTTACTTCCGAATATTTTGCTTGGTGTCAGTAGGCCGGGGCGGGTTTGGTTTAAATTTTTTGAGTAGCCAAGATCTTGAGCAAACCCGCCCCTACGAGGTTTGGTATTATATAGCCCAATTGACCCATCTACCCATTCACCCATTCTCAATGACAACTCGCCAAAATGGGATGCTCCCAATTTGTGGCTGCTTAATCCTAATGGGATTAATTTTGACCCTGATGCAAGTCTTGATGTGCGGGGTTCGTTTGTGGCGAGTACGACGGATGAGATTAGCTTGGGGCCGAATGGGGTATTTAGTGCCACTAATCCTCAGGATAGTCAGTTATTAAATGTTCAACCAGGAGTATTGTTTGATAATAATAGGGCAGCTGATTACGGTGAAATTCAGAGTTTCGCTGATTTAGGTGTACCAGCAGGACAAACTTTGAGTTTACAAGGTGGTACGGTGGAAGTAAGAGGCTCCCTGACAGCAACTGGAGGTAGGGTAGAGGTATTGGGAGACCGAGTGGGTTTGTTCGAGGATGGGAAGATTGATGTCTCTGGGGAGACCGGTGGTGGTAGAGTGTTTTTTGGTGGAGATTATCAGGGTCAAGGAGAGATTCCCCGGGCTAGCCGTACTTATATTAGTCCCAATGCGAGGATTAATGCTGATGCCCTAACTAATGGTGATGGGGGTAGGGTAATTGTTTGGTCAGATGAGATTACCCGATTCTATGGCGAAATTAGTGCTCGTGGTGGTTCGGCATCTGGGGATGGCGGTTTTGTGGAAGTTTCTGGTAAGGAACAGTTGATTTTTGAGGGTCAGGTAGATACGGGTTCTGATACTGGTAACCTTGGTACTTTACTCCTTGACCCGGTCAATATTGAAATTAGATCTAGTAATGGTGATGGGGATGACAATGGAGGAAACGCTAATGCTTTTGGTAATACATGAAAAACCCCGACCTCATAGAAGAAGTCGGGGCTTCTGATGGAAAAAAGAAGTCGAAACCCTAGAAGCTAAAAAGAAGCAACTACCCTATATTAGCACACTACGGCACAATTAAACCACTGACTGATGAAATTAACTCCGGATCTAGTTCTTTTCAAGGAAATGCTGGGGATGGTGGATGGTAATACATGAAAAACCCCGACCTCATAGAAGAGGTCGGGGATCCTGATGCAAAAAAGAAGTAGGAACCCTAGAAGCTAAAAAGGAACAACTACCCCATATTAGCACACTACGACGAAATTAAACAGA